>NZ_JBWKZH010000046.1:0-47916 GCF_059424305.1 Hydrogenophaga sp. GW456-12-10-14-TSB4
TCTTCACCTTCGTGTCTCTGGTGTCTCGATACATGCAAACCTCGCGCCACCTCTCAACTTGTTCAGCGTAGCCCTAACAAAATCCATCTAACTGGTGGTGAGAGCGCGCTGTTTCGGTGGACAAGTGCCAAACGGCACGCAGCTGTCGCCATGCTTCGAGCAGAAGGGACCACGCCGTGATCCTCGCCCTGCTCAACCAGAAAGGCGGCGTGGGCAAGACGACGCTGGCTACCCACATTGCGGGCGAACTCGCGTTGCGCGGTCATCAGGTGGTGCTGCTCGATGCCGATCCGCAGGGCTCGGCACTCGACTGGACCCAACGCCGCAGCCAGCAGGGCCTGCCCCGGCTGTTCAGCGCCGTGGGCCTGGCCCGAGAGACCCTGCACCAAGAAGCGCCCGAGCTGGCCCGGCGGGTTGATCACGTCGTCATCGACGGCCCGCCGCGCATCGCGGCGCTGGCGCGCTCCGCGTTGCTGGCGGCCGACCGCGTGGTCATTCCGGTGCAGCCCAGTCCCTACGACCTGTGGGCCAGCGCCGAAATGGTGGCGCTGATCCGGGAGGCCCAGGTGTTCCGCCCGGCGCTGCGCGCGGCATTTGTCATCAACCGGCGCGTCAGCACCACCGTCATCGGTCGAGAAGCGCGCCAAGCGCTGGCCGAGCAGCCGCTGCCCGCGCTGCGCTCGGAGGTGCACCAGCGCATCGTGTTCGCCGACAGTGTGGCCGCCGGCCGGCTGGCCTGCGAAACCGCACCCGAAAGCGCGGCCGCACGCGAGGTGACCGCCCTGGTCGATGAACTGCTGCGGTGGCCGTCATGACTGCGGAACACCCGCCGCGCGGCAAACGCATCGCCATCGGCGCACGCCCACCCGCCAACCCGCAGGCCGATGCCTGGGTACGCCAGGGTGATGGCGAGGCGCTGCAGAAAGGCGATCTGTTCACCGCCCGCCTGACGCTGGATGTGACGCCCGCCATGCGCGCACGCATCAAGGTCTCGGCGTTCACCCAGGGCACCACCGTGGCCGAACTGCTGCGCGCTCTGTTGGAGCGCGAATTCCCGGAATCCCGTTCGGAGACATCCCCATGAACATGCACACCACGCCCGATGGCACGGTTGCGCCCAGCGCAGCGCATTCGCCGCTGCCGCGACCTCTTCCGCTGCAACACAACCCGGCAGGAACCCCGCCGCAGACCCGCGTCTCGCTGGCCTACGTCCACCAGCGGTTCAACCTCTACCTGCGCTTTGGGCAGCCCGAACGCACCTTGCAACTCGACCACTGGCGTCGCTGCGCAATCTTCAATCCGTCTGCCATCTTCTGCCGGGTGCGCTGGCAGGCGAACGACCATGGCACGACGCTGTGGCAGTTGATGGTGCTGCAGGCCGGCACGCCACTGGACACCATGCAGCGCTTACCCGGCGTGCGACCGGGAGCACGCGTGTTGCTGCACGTAGAAGGCGAACTGAAGGTGCGCGCCGTGCTGCAGCAGATCGACGCCATCGAGGCTCAAGGCATCGACGCCTGCACCGTCGCCGCCGCGTACTGGGGCACGCTGGGCAACCGCCTCGCAGCATGGACATCCGGACCGTCGGTCGCTCGACTTCAACTGCCTGCATACAGCGCCAACCGCCACGCCGCAACACGGGCAGCGAGGGACTTGCCATGAGCAGCTCGCGTGCTTCCACACTTGCGCTCGGCAGCGCAGCGGCCGTCGCATTGGCTGCACTCGCGTGGGCCTCGTTCGCAAAGCCCTTGCCGCGCCTGGTCTACAACCCATCTGACAGCGTGCCCGTGGGCTGGTACCGCATCGATCCGATGCTGCAACAGCCTGCGTCTGACACCACACCGAAGCCCGCACCGCTGCAGGTCGGCAGCATCGTGCTTGTCCGCCTTCCTGCCCACGCCGCTGCACTGGCTGCGCAGCGCGGCTACCTGCCGCTGCAGGTTCCGTTGCTCAAACGCGTGGGCGCTGTGGCGCCACAACGCGTGTGCACCATTGGCCAGGCCTTGCGCATCGACGGCCACACTGTGGCAACCACCTTGCGCGCGGACCGCCTGGGTCGCCCGCTGCACGGCTGGCCGCAATGCCGCCGCTTGCGGGCTGACGAAGTGTTCCTGCTCAGCGCAACAAATCCGGCGTCTTTCGACAGTCGCTACTTCGGGCCGGTGCGCAGCGTTGATGTGATCGGCATCGCGCATCCCCTGTGGCTGGAGGCCCAGCCATGACGGCCGCGCGACGGCAGTCGCCGCAGCCGCCAGTGCATCGCCGCACCGTGCCCGCCGTCCCGGTGTACGGCACAGGTGCACGGGGAAAGATGCAGGGCAAGATAAAAGGTCGCGGCACCCGGCCGCTCGGAAAGCCAGTCTGCACGTGGGGGTGGCGCGGCACGCGCCAATGGGTAGCGAAGTGCCGCGAGAGTGCGCAATGCCATGTCAGCATTGGTGAAAGCGCGTGTTTCACTCGCCGTACTGCGATAGCTTTGGATGGAGCCTCCCCATGAGCAGCCGCGACGAAGATCGTTTTCGCATCCGGCCTGGTGCGCCGAAACAGCGCGGCGACGCCTTCATCAAGAAGGTGCTGCGCGAGACCAACAAGGCCGGTGCCAAGCACGAAAAGTCGATCGGCAAGGCCGGCCAGCGCCCCGGCTCCCGGCTGGGGCGTGGCCACGTCGCGGCCCGCTTCGCCGGAGCCTCACTCACCCCCAATGCCCGGCGCGTGACTATCAAGGCGCGGCTGCTCAATCTGGCCAAGGCCGGACCGCGTTCGACCGCCTCGCACCTGCGCTACATCGAGCGCGAAGGGGTTAATCGCCACGGCGGTCCGGGCCACGCCTACGGCCCGACAACCGACGCGGCGGACACCGCCGCATTCGCGGAACTCGGGCGCGAAGATCGGCACCAGTTTCGCTTCATCGTCTCACCCGAAGACGCCGAACAGATCGACGACCTAAGCGCCTACACCCGACACCTGATGGCGCACATGGAGGCCGACCTGGGCACTCGGCTGAACTGGGTGGCGGTGGATCACTGGAACACCGACAACCCGCACACGCACGTCGTCCTGCGCGGCAGGGACGACACCGGCAAAGACCTCATCATCTCCCGCGACTACATCGCCGAGGGGATGCGCCACCGGGCCGCTGAACTGGCGACCGAGTGGCTGGGCCCGTGCACCGAGCTGGAGATTCAGCGTGCCATGCAGCGCGAAGTCGACCAGGAGCGGTTGACGGGGTTGGATCGCACCTTGCAGCGCGAGGCCAAGGACGGCTTGGTGATGCCGGAGACACTGGCCGTACCCCGGCTGCAACGTCAGCGACAGATGCTGATTGGCCGCCTGCAGCACTTGCAGCGCATGGGCCTGGCAACCGAACAACAATCCGGCACATGGGCCATCCACGCAGACGCCGAATCCACGTTGCGAACCATGGGCGAGCGTGGCGACATCATCCGCACCATGCAGCGCGCCATGGGCGGCAGGCAGCGCGAGCTGGCCATGTTCCAGGCCGACGAGGATGGTCGCGCCATTGTCGGTCGTGTTGCCGGCAAGGGGTTGGCCGACGAGCTGTACGACAAAGGCTATCTGGTAATTGACGGGATCGACGGCAAGGCGCACTACGTCGCGCTACCGCGGCGAGCGGACCTGGAGCAGTACCCGGCCGGGGCCGTGGTGGAAGTGAAAGGCTCGACCGGCGCGCGCACATTCGACCGAAACATTGCTGCGCTGGCCGTCGATGGCGTGTACCGTACCGATCAGCACTTGGCCGTCGCGCGAGCGCAGGCTACTCCCGAACGCCCCCCACGAGAGATGGTGGCGGCGCATGTACGCCGACTGGAAGCCCTGCGCCGCGCTGGCATCGTTGAGCGAGAGGCTGAAGGCGTCTGGCGCGTTACTGGCGACTTGGCAGAGCGAGGCCTCCAGTACGACGCGCAACGCCTCGGCGGTGGCGTGGTGGTGGATCTGAAATCGCATCTGACCATTGAGCAGCAGACCCGCGTGATCGGCGCAACCTGGCTGGACCAGCAGTTGATCGGCAGTGGCAAAGGGCTGGGTAACCAGGGCTTTGGTGGCGAGGTCAAGGACGCGCTGCAGCAGAGGGTTGATTTTCTAACCGAACAGGGGCTGGCCGAGCGGCGGGGGCAGCGGGTGATCTTGGCGCGCAACCTGCTGGCAACGCTGCGTAGCCGGAATGTAGCGCATGCCGCGAAAGACTTGGCCGCCGAAACTGGCCTGGAGCACCGGCCCATGGCCGACGGCCAGCGCGTGGCGGGTATTTACCGCCGCAGCGTCATGCTGGCCAGCGGGCGCTACGCTATGCTTGATGACGGCATGGAGTTTCGCCTGGTGCCATGGAGTCCTGTCATCGAACAACGACTCGGTATGCTGATTTCTGCGCAGGTACATGACGGCCGCGTATCCTGGCAAATCCGACGGCAGCAAGGTTTGTCTGTTGTCTGAAGCCGACAGCATATCGAACACCCACTGCACAGATCCATCTACAAGCCCTCTCGATGTAGACGACCGGAATGCGCCCGATGCAAATGCTGCGCAGCCCTACCTGTCTGGGGATCAGCACCTCGCCGGTAATCACGCCAGCGGCGGCGTTTCCCATGTAGGCCCCCTGCAGTTGGGACGGAGTGATGCCCGCATCGGCGCGGCCTCGCCGATCGCATTGGCGGCGAGCGATTTGAGGCTGCGGTCAATATGCTTGCCGAAACGGGTCATGCCCGTACCCCCGACGAAGACGGCTGCATGGAAAGCGCCTAGGGCTGGGTGGATGAGGAATTTGCACGGCTGCGCCAGAGGCCGGTGATCCAGCCGCTCAAGCCATTGGGGGCTAGGAAGACCATTGCGAGCAGTGCGAAGCCGAAGATCATCCACGGGGCGGATTGCGACAGGCTCTCGGCCAAGTTGGGCGTGAGCACGATGAAGGCGGCTCCCAGGAAGGCGCCCCACAGGCTCCGCACCCCACCCACGAAGCTACCCACCAACAGGGACACTGAGAGCAGGAAGGGAAAGTTCTCGGGCGCCACGAACTGGCCCGCCACCACGCTCAGAGCACCGGCCAAGCCAGTGAACGACGCGCTGAGGCCGAACATCTGCGTGCGCAGAGCGGTAATGTCGAGCCCGCCCGCCGCCGCCGCGAGCGGTTGGTCGCGCGAGGCGTCCACAAGGCGGCCGAACTGCGAGCCGAGGATCCGCCGAGCCAGCAGGAAGGCGCACAGCGCGCAGGCAGCAACGCAGGCCATGATGGCCCAGTCCGCCCGGTCGGCCAGCGCCCCTGGGAACACAGGCTTTTCAAGGACGATCCCCGCGACGCCGCCGGTCAGCCACTCGATCTTCCTCCACTTGAGCGCCTGCGGCGTCACTACAGCCACCGCGAAGGTTGACAGTGCCAAGTAGAGCATAGGCAGCCGCAGCGCCGGGAAGCCGAAAAGAAACCCAGTCGCGAAGCACAGCACCATCGCCACCGGCACGCCCACGTAGAACGGCCAGCCCAGCTGGTGCGAGAGCACCGCCGCCGTATAGGCACCGATGGCGAAGAAGGCGCTGTGGCCGAGCGAGATCTGGCCCGTGTAGCCGGTAAGCAAGTTCAGGCCCATGATGGCAATGCCGTAGATCAACACTTGCGTCATCACATACAACTGGTAGCTTTGCCAGCCAAAGGACCAGCCCAGCAGCGTGAGCCCGGCCGCCAAGGCCGCCCAGCGCAACCAAGCGGGCGATGCCGCCGGGCAGGTGGTGAGTGGGGTGTTCAGGGTGTTCATGCTCACACCCTCACCTGAACCGTCTTGCCGAAGATGCCGGCGGGCCGCAACACCAGCATGGCGATGATCAGAAGCATGATGCAGGTCAGCTTCAGATCGTTGCCAACCACATATGCGCCCAGCAGGTTCTCCAGCACTCCGATGGCGAAGCCCCCGGCCACGGCCCCCACGGGGCTGGCAATACCACCCAGCAACGCACCCGCCAGCGCGTAGATCAGCGGGCTCATCATCATCGACGGCTCCAGGAACACGATGGGCGCGGCCATCAGCCCTGCTACGGCACCGGCCACCGCCGCAAGGCCCCAGCCTACGGCCAGCACCTTGTTGGTGCTGATGCCCGATAGCTCTGCCGACGGCGCGTTCACCGCCACCGCACGCATCGCCAAGCCGAAGCGGGTGAAGCGAAAGAACACGAACACCGCTGCCAGCTCGGCAAGGGTGAAGAGCAGAACGCCGACCTCATGGGCAGAGAGAAAGGGCTCGGCGCGGCGGAGGACACCACCGAACGGCGTGGCGGACTCCTGCATCTCATGTCCGAACAGCCAGCCGACCAGGCTATTGAGGATGATGAGCAGCGCGATGCTGGCAGCAACGACCGAGAGCACCGGCTTGTGCCGCAGGGGCTGGAAAATGACCCGCTCCAGTACGAGCCCGAGCAGGAAGGCACCCACGACAACGATGGCGAAGGCCACCCACCACGACACGCCAGCCTGAACCAGTGCCCAGTTCATGTAGGTAGAGAACATCGCCAATTCGCCCTGTGCGAAATTTATGGACGAAGTGCAACGGTAGATAAGCACGAGCGCGATGGCGAGGCTAGCGTAGATGCCGCCTGCCGCTAGGCCCGAGGCGATCTGGTGAAGGAATGCTTGCATGGTGAATCTCTGGTGGATTAGTGGCCGAGGTAGCTGCGACGAACAGCATCGTCTTCGCGAAGTTCGGCGGCGGTGCCTTGCGCGGTAATGCGCCCGCTTTCGAGCACATAGGCCCTGTTGACCAAGTTAAGCGCGACTTGGGCGTTCTGCTCCACGATGAGCGCCGTGAGATGCTCGCTTTCCCGCAACTGATGCAGGAGTTCGTAGATTTCCTGCGTCACGCGCGGAGCGATGCCGAACGAAGGCTCGTCCAGCAGCAGCATCTTGGGGCGCATCATCAGCGCGCGGGCGATGGCCAGCATCTGCTGCTCGCCGCCGCTGAGCGTGCCCGCCGTCTGCTTGGAGCGGCTGGCCAGCTTGGGAAACAGCGTCTGCATCCGGGCGATGTCCTGCTCGATGCAGTCCTTGTCGCGGCGGTGGATTGCACCTACGCGCAGATTCTCCAGCACCGTCAGATCCGCGAAGGTGCCGCGACCTTCCGGTACGTGCGCGATGCCCAGCGAGGCGATAGCGGGCGCGGGCATGTCGATGATGTCCCGGCCCTCGAAGCGCAGTGCGCCCGTGGCCGTCACCTGCTGGTGGCTGATCGCGCGCAGGATGGAGGTCTTGCCCGCGCCGTTGGCGCCGAGCAGCGCCACCATCTCGCCCGCCTGAACGTGCAGATCGATGCCATGAACCACCGCCGTTCGGCCGTAGGCCACCGCAAGGCCACGCATTTCAAGTCGTTGGGTCACAGAACACCCCCCAGATAGGCGTCGATCACGGCGGCGTCGTTGGCGATATCCTCGGGCGAGCCCTGGGCGAGCTTGCGACCAAAACTCAACACCGCGAGGTCGGAGCAGGTCTTCATCACGAAGCGCATGTTGTGCTCCACGACCACTATGGTCAGTTTCAATTCCTCATGCAGGCGCAGCAGCACCTCACGCAACTCGTCCACCTCGCCAGCGGTGAGGCCAGCGGCGGGTTCGTCGAGCAGCAGCAGCTTGGGCCGCGTCACCAGCGCCCGTGCGATTTCCACGCGGTGCTGGATACCCACCGGCAGTTCGGCCACGCCCCGGTCCGCATAAGCGGACAGCCGCAGCGTGGCCAGCGCCGCGTCGGCCGAGTGCGCAATCTCCTCCTCGGCCGCGCGGACGGCGGGCGAGCGCAGCGCGGCACCCAGCATGGAAACGGGCAGCCGCGCGTGCGCGCCCACCATCACGTTCTCGCGTACCGGGAGAGACGGGTAGAGCGCCACGTTCTGGAAAGTGCGGCTGAGGCCCAGCCGGGCGACGCCGTGGCGCGGCAGGCGCGTCAGTTCGGTGCCACCGAAGCGCACGCTGCCGCGCGTGGGCCGGTACAAGCCGCTAATGCAGTTGAAGCAGGTCGTCTTGCCGGCCCCGTTAGGCCCGATCAAGCCAAAGATGCTGCCCTCGGGTACGTCCATCGAGAAGGCGTCGAGCGCAACGACGCCGCCAAAGCGGATAGTCAGATCGCGTACGGAAAGAATGGGGTTCATCGCTGCGCTCGCCTCGTCAGGACGGCATCACCTTCCAACTCGTACCGTCGAACTGCTGGATGCGCATGTCCGGTATCGGGTGAGGGCGGGCGTCGCTGGTCTTGATGCGCAGGCCCGGCAACATCATGGGCAACTCCATGTCCAGTCTGAGCGACTGCCGCATGATGTTTTCGCGCGAGAGGTCTTTACCACACTGCTTGAGCAACTGCACCACCGTTTGTCCAATAGAAGCACCGAGTACCGCAAGGTACTCCTTTGCCGCGCCTTTGTTGTATTTGTCCATGAAAGCATGCCAGGCCTGGAGCCCGGAGTCGTCCTTCCAGGTCGGATCGCCCGGATCCTTGAGGAACGCGGCGCTCATGACGCCCTTGACCTTGTCCAGCCCCACCGGAGTCAGCACCATGGGCACCGAAGATGCACTCGGGTTGATGTAGATCGTCGGCCGCCAGCCGATGTCATGGGCCTTGCGCAGCGACTGGAGGGTGGCTTTGGGCGAACCCCACGCCACAAGAACGTCCGCGCCCGAGGCTTGCATGGAGACGATCTGCGAGTCCACCGTCGGATCGGACACCTCGTGCGATTCTTCGCGCACGAGCGGCTTTCCGGCGGCTGCCAGAACCTCCTTCATGCCGCGCAGCACATCCTTGCCTGCATCGTCGTTCTGGTAGAACATGGCGATCTTCGCGTTCGGCCGCGTCCGCAGAATGTGTCTGGCCAAAATGCGCCCCTCGTCGGTGTACAGGGGCAGCCAGCCCATGCTCCAGGGGAACTTGGCCGCATCGTCCAACCACGTGGCGGCACCGGACGTAACAAAGAGCTGCGGTACTTTGGCGTTGTTGAGATAGCTGCGCGCCGCCAGCCCGGTGGACGAGCCTATCTGACCCGCAATGAAAGCCACCTGCTCACGCTCCACCAGGCGGCGCACTTGCTCCAGGGTTTTCGGCGGGCTGTAGCCATCGTCGGCCAGCACTAGCTTGAGCTTGCGCCCATTCACGCCACCTTCAGCGTTTACCAGATCAAACCATGCAGACATGGCCTTGCCGACGGCGCCATAGCCTGCGGCCGGGCCGCTAAGCGGGAGGGTCGAGCCGATCTTGATCTCGCTGTCCGTCACGCCTTGGATGCCCGCGCCCTGCGCGCGGGTCAGACCAGAAACGCCCGCCAGCATGGCGCTGGAAAGCATGGTGATGAATTGTCTTTTCTGCATGATGTCTCCTGTTGTGGTTGGATGGGTCAGGTAAATTGATACGTCAGCGCGGCGCCATCCGAATGGCACCATCCACACGAATGGACTCGGCGTTCATGTAGCCGCAAGTAACGAGAAATTCGACGGCCTGCGCGAATTCACCGGGGTCACCCAACCGCTTGGGAAAGGGCACGCTGGCCGCCAGCGCCTGTTTGACGTTGTCTGGCAGGCTCAACAGCAACGGTGTACCGAAGATCCCCGGCATGATGGTGTTGATCCGAATCCCTTCGTCCATCATGTCGCGCGCGATTGGAAGGGTCATACCCACGATTGCAGCCTTGCTGGCCGCATAGCTGGCCTGGCCGACCTGGCCGTCCTGCGCGGCGGCCGAAGCGGTGTTGACGATGGCGCCGCGGTCGCCATCGGCGAGCGGCGCGAGCGTCAACATACCCGCAGCTGACTTTGCGATGCAGCGGAAGGTGCCCACTAGGTTGATCTGAATGATGCGATTGAAACGGTCTGCCGCGCATGGGCGGATTTCGCCGGTTTTCTTGTCGCGGCTGACAGTCTTGACGGCATCGGCAGTGCCGGCGCAGTTGACCAGAATGCGTTCCTGCCCGATCGCGGCGCGGGCCTTGGCGAAGGCTGCGTCCACCTGCTCCTCGGACATCACGTCCACATTGCAGTAAACGCCGCCAAGCTCGCTTGCCATAGCCTGGCCGACGGCTTCGTTCATGTCGAAGATGGCGACTTTGACGCTGTGGCTCGCCAAGAGTCGGGCCGTGGCAGCTCCCAGACCGGAAGCCCCCCCGGTGATGACGGCAGAAATGTCGGAATTCAGTTTCATGGCTTTTCCTTGATAGAGGACAGACAGGCGTTATTGGCCAGTGAAATTGGGGGCACGCTTGCCCAAGAATGCCGCTTGCCCTTCCAGGTTGTCGGCCGAACGCAAAACGACGAAGAAATTGCGCTTCTCATGCTCCAGGCCCTGCGCGAGCGGCGTTTCAAAGCTGGCCAAAGCCGCGTCTTTCGCCAGAACCACGGCCAGTGGCGAATTGGCCGCAATCCGGCTGGCCATCGCCAACGCCGTCGGTAGGGCTTGGCCGTCGGCCGTCACTTCGGCGACGATGCCGACGTCGCAGGCTTTGCGGGCGTCAATGAAATCGCCGGTCAGCAGCAGGGCCATCGCCTTGGACTTGCCGATGGCATGGATCAGGCGCTGGGTACCACCGGCGCCGGGAATGGCGCCCAGCTTGACTTCCGGCACGCCGAACTTGGCGGACTCGCCGGCGATCACGATGTCGCAAGCCAGCGCCAGTTCCGTGCCGCCGCCCAGCGCGACCTTTTCGACCGCCGCAATGACAGGCTTTGGAAATCTCCCCAATTCCGAAAAGAAGTCCCAACCCGTCGGTCCGCGATCGCCCATCAGTGGCGCGGCGCGCAGCACCTCGAACGCCGTGATGTCAACTCCTGCGCAAAACACGCCCTCGGCACCGGTGATGACGACGGCTCGCACAGCATCGTCGTCGCGCAGTTGCGCAAGCTGTGCGCGCAGGCCATCGAATACCGTGCGGTTCAAGCTGTTCTTCGCACGGGGGCGGTTGATGGTCAACGTGACGATGGCGCCTTCGCGGCTGACGAGCACTTCGCTGGATTCGCTCATGTTGGCCACGCTCATGCCAGTCGCTCGACGATGGTTGTGTTGGCCGTGCCCGAGGCCTCGCAGATGGTTTGCAGGCCATAGCGGCCGCCCCGGCGCTCCAGCTCGTACAGCAGGTCGGTGAGCATGCGCGCGCCGGTGGAACCCAGCGGATGGCCGATCGCCACCGAGCCGCCGTTGACGTTGAGGCGATCGTCCGGAATGCGGAATTCCTGCTGGAACATCAGCGGCACTCCGCCAAAGGCTTCGTTGACTTCAAACAGGTCAATGTCGGCCAGGCTCAGACCCGATTCCTTCAGCGCCTTGCGGGTGGCATCGAGAACAGCGGTGAACTGGATGACGGGGTCGGCTGCCGCCACGGCAGTGCTGACGAAGCGCGCACGCGGCACCAGGCCATGCTGTTTGGCATAGGCGCGGCTGGCGATCAGCAGCGCAGCGGCTCCATCGCTGATCTGCGACGAGTTGGCGGCCGTGGTGGCGCCGTCTGCGGCAAACACGGGCTTGAGCGTGGCCATCTTTTCGGGGTTGGGGTCCGCGCGCATGCCCTCATCGGTGGTGATGATCGGGCTGTCCGGGTCGGCCGGGTCCTCGTTCAGTCGCACCAGTTGGTCTTTGACGCGGCCAGCCTGCGATGCCGCGATGGCGCGCCGATGGCTGCGCACGGCGAAAGCGTCCAGGGCCTCTCGCGTAAGGCCGAAGCGCTTGTTCATCAACTCCGACGAGACGCCTTGCGGCAGCAGCGGGTTTTCCTGGTAGCGCGCCAGCTCGCGCGGGCTGTATTGCGAGCCCAGCGGCGCGCCGGGCTTGAACGAAGGCGGCATGGGAGCCTGCGACATCGACTCCACCCCGGCACCGATAACCAGTTGGTAGGCACCAGCCTGGATACCGTGCACGGCAAAGCTGACCGCTTGCTGGCCGGAGCCGCATTGCCGGTCAACCGTCACAGCCGGGACGGATTCGGGCAGTCCCGCTGCCAATACGGCATGACGTCCCAGGTTGCCGTGCTGTTGATCCCACTGCAGCACGCAGCCAACGATCACATCGTCCAGATCTGCGGGGTTGACGCCGGAGCGCTCGACCAGTTGGCGTAGCGTCTCGCCCAGCAGATCGACGGGGTGCCATTTCTGCAAGCGCCCACCGCGCTTTCCCACGGGGGTGCGCAGAGCACCGACGATGACGGGTTCTTGGTCATTCATGTTGTTCTCCTGTAGCAAAAGGGTGGCTCACTCTGCGTAGCGGCCCGCATGCTCGGCGCGTATGCGCTTCTTGTCGAGCTTGCCGACGCTGGTCTTGGGGATGGCTTCGACGAACAGGACCTGATCGGGCAACTGCCACTTGGCGAAAGCGCTGGTCAGGTGTTCCTGCAGTTGTTCCTGGGTTGCCTGCTGGCCAGGCTTCAACACCACCAGGGCCAGCGGCCTTTCCTGCCACTTCGCATGAGGAATGCCGACCACCGCGGCATCACGCACGGCGGAATGGCCCATGAGCAGGTTTTCCATGTCGATGGAAGAAATCCATTCGCCGCCGCTCTTGATCACGTCCTTGATACGGTCAGTGACCTTGAGGTAGCCGTTCTCGTCCACCGTGCCGACATCGCCCGAGCGCCACCACCCGCCCTCCAAGAAGCGATCGCCAGAATCGGGCATGTCGTGGTAGCTGGTCGTGATCCAGGGGCCGCGCAGGCAAATCTCTCCGGCCGACTGGCCGTCGTGCGGCAGGTCCTGGTCGTTGGCATTGAGGATGCGGATGTCCACGCCGGTCAGGACCAGGCCCTGCTTGCGCTTGAGATTCCACCGCTCGTCCTGGGTCAAGCGTTTACTCAACGTGGGCTTGAGACGGTTGACGGTCACCAGCGTCGTGGCTTCGGTGGCGCCGTAGGCGTGCACCACCTCAGCGCCCGTGAGGTCGTAGAAACCGATCATCATCGACAGCGGCGGCTCGGAGGCGCCAGACAGCATGCGCATGCGGCCAAAGTCCGGCTTGACCGGCATCGTCTCGATGTACTGCAGCATCGGTTGGAAGATGGCCGGCGCGCCATTGGTGATAGTCACACCCTCGGCGATCATGGCGTCAACCAGCGGCTTGGTGTCTTCGGCAGCGTAGCGGCCCGGCAACACGATCTTGTCGGCCAGCAGCGTGGCGGCCTGTGGTAGGCCCCAGCACTGCCCGTGGAACATGGGCGTGATGAGCATGACGCAGTCGTCCAGCGTCATGCCCAAATTAGTGGCCATGGCCGTGGAGTGCAAGTAGATGCCGCGGTGCGAGTAGTACACGCCCTTGGGCTTGCCTGTGGTGCCGGTGGTATAGCAGGCGCTGTAAGCCGAGGTTTCGTCAATCTCGGGCCAGTCGATCTTCGTGTCGGCAGCGGCCATCAGGTCTTCATAGTGCAGCAGCGGCTTCAGCGTGGTCTTGATCTGGTCCAGCGGCTTGTCGGTCATGACGATCCAGCCCTTGATCTGGGGGGAGTTCGCTGCAACGGATTCGGCGATCGGCAGCAAGGACTCGTCCACGCAGACGTAAGACACCTTGCTGTGGCCAACCACATAGCCCAAGTCCTCAGCGCCCAGGCGCAGGTTCATCTGCAGCATGACCGCGCCCAGGCCGGGGATGGACCAGTACAGCTCGAAGTGGCGCCGACTATTCCAGTCTAGGATGCCGACCCGGTCGCCCGGCTCGACGCCTAGTGCGCGCAGTGCATTGGCGCTGCGGCAGACGCGCGCGTAGCACTCGGCATAGGTGTAGCGATCCCAGCCGCCATCGGGTGTGCGGTAGACGATCTCCTGGTCCCCGTGGGTGCGCGCGGCGTGCCGGATCAGCGTCGTAGTGTTGAGCTGGCGCTCGTTACCCGTGGTGGACGGGCATCCGCGAACGAGCTGGGTGGTAGCTGTCATTTCTTTGTCTCCTGAGTGGTTGCGTTGAGAGCCTGGAACCGTGGGGCCGGAGCCGCTTCGATGGCGCCGGAGGGGGTGGATTGGTAGATGCCCCTTGCCGCGTTGTGCGGATGCCGAACTGACTCGGCCAAGCTGAGCACAGGCGCAAAGCAGGCGTCGCTGCCTTCGAGCAATTCGCACCAGTGCGCCCGGGGCCTGCTGCGGATGAGGGCCACGATGCGTTCCTTCAGCGCTGGCCACTTCGCAGTTTCGTACTGCTCGGCAGGGTTGACGTCCGTCAGGCCCAGCTTTGACAGCAGCAGTGCGTGGAATGCGGGCTCTACCGCCGCGAGGCTGATGAAGCCGCCGTCGGCGCAGGCATACACGTCATAGAATGGCGAATCGTGAAACGGACTCGGCTGCGCGCCATCGATCTGCCCATTGGCGCGAATCCAGTGCACCAGCGTGCCCAGCATGGCCACGATGTCGACTATGGCCGCGTCCACGACCCTGCCTTGACCGGTGGCGCGCGAATCGACCAACGCGCAGGCGACGCCAAAGGCAAGGCCCAGCGCCCCCGCCGCGTCCCCGAGTACCGAGGGCGGCACGATAGGCACCTGCCCCCTCCGCGCAGACAGCGACAGCAAGCCCGTCAACGCGACATAGTTCAGGTCATGGCCAGCGGCCTGGGCGAGCGGGCCGTCCTGGCCCCAGCCCGTCATCCGGCCGTAGACCAACCGGGGGTTGCGCGCAGCGCATTCGGCGGGACCGAGGCCCAGCCGCTCCATCACACCTGGGCGATAGCCCTCGATCAAGGCGTCGGCCTGGGCGATCAGCGCCAGGGCGCGCGCCTTGCCGTCGGCCGACTTCAGGTCGATGACCTCGACCGTCTTGCCGCGGTGCAGCGGATTCTTCGCCGCTCCGCCCAGCAGCTGCGCTCCAGCAGCCTGCTCGGCCCGTGTCAGCACGATCACCTCGGCGCCCATGTCGGCCAGCATCATGGCGGCCAGCGGGCCCGGCCCGAGGCCCTCGAACTCCACCACGCGGATGCCGTTTAGCGGCGTCCGCAGCGTGTGCGGCGCGTTCACAACTTCCTCGCGATCAGTTCCTTCATGACCTCGTTCGCGCCGCCGTAGATCTTCTGCACGCGCGAGGCCGCGTACATGCGCGCGATCGGGTACTCGGCCATGAAGCCATAGCCGCCGAACAACTGCAAGCATTCGTCGGTCACACGGCACTGCTGTTCTGTGCACCACCACTTAGCCATGTACGCGACCTCGTCGTCGAGCGTTCCGTCCAGCAGCCGCTGCGTGCAGTCGTTGACGAAGGTGCGCACCACGTGGGCGATGGTGGCCAGCTCGGCCAGCTTGTGGCGCGTGGTCTGCATGTCGAACAACGGCGCGCCGAAGATCTTGCGCTCCTTTGTGTATTCGATGGTCAGCTCCAGGGCTCGGTCGATGACGGCCGCCGCTGGCACCGCGATGGACATCCGCTCGTAGGGCAGCTGGCTCATCAACTGCTTGAATCCATGGCCTTCGACGCCCCCCAGCAACTGGTCAACCGGCACACGCACCTCGTCGAAGAAGAGTTCGGCCGTGTCCGACGCCGGCATGCCAATCTTTTCGAGTAGGCGGCCCACGCGAAACCCGGGTAGGTTTTCGGTCTCCACCACGATCAGCGACAAGCCCCGGCTCCCCGCTTCGCCGGTGCGCGCAACCACGATCAGCAGGTTGCAGGTGAAGCCATTGGTGATGAAGGTCTTGGCGCCGTCGATCACGTAGTGGTCGCCATCGCGACGCGCGCGGGTGGCGATGGCCTTGAGATCCGTTCCACAGCTTGGCTCGGTCATCGCGATGCCGGCCAGCATCTCACCGTTGTTCAGCTTGGGCAGCCAGCGCTGCTTCTGTGCCTCGGTGCCGAAGTCCATGATGTAGTGCGAGGCGATGCTGTGCACCGTGACATTGTTGGGCATTTCGGCCTTGGTCAGCTCGTCCTGCACCACCAGTTGGTAGGCGATGCTGGCACTGGCGCCGCCGTAAGCCTCGGGCATTTCGGGCAGCAGAAAACCCATTTCGCCGAAGGGCCGCCAGGTTTCGCGCGGGATGTAGCCCTGCTCGCGCCAGCCAGGCAACTTCGGCGCCATTTCGGCGGCGATATAGCGACGAACCTGGTCGCGAAAGGTCTCAATATCGCTGTCCATCCAGGGTTGGCGGTGCAGTTGCGGCAGCATGGAAGCGCTCCTCAGAAAGTTGGTACGGTGAAGGTTTGAAAACTTGGCCAGCAATGTGGCCCCGGGTCATGCCCGCACATCCACAAGGGGGCAGCGAAGCGTCGAATCTCTGCGTTCTCAGGCTGTCTAGGGCATATGGTCGGTATTTAGCCCGTGCGCGTCTTGCCCGCCAGTGCATGGCAAGTTGACTTTGCGTGTGCAAGGGAAAACCCGGCCGACTCGACCATGGCAATGGCGGAGCCGTGAGCAGTCATTTCCCGTGCATCGCTGGGCGACACCCCAAAGCGTTGTTTGAACGCGCGACAGAAGTGGCTGGTTGAGTTGAAGCCCCAGTGAAAGGCGATCGTCGAGACCTGCAGATGCCGGCAGGCCGGGTCGACGAGTGACCGCCAGCACGCTTGCAATCGGCTTTCCAGGATGTGGCCGACCACCGTGGTATCGCCCTGCGCAAACAGCGCATGAAGGTAACGCAGTGAAATGCCGTGCGCCGCGGCGATGCGTGCCGGACTCAGGTCATCCTCTTGAAAATGCTGGGCGATGTAGGCCAGTGCTCGTTCGCGCAACGCGGCCATGGCCGTGAATCGAGTGGTGCTCTCCGGCTCTGGCAACGCGAGGTCCAGAAGCCCGATCACCATGCGGCATAGGGCGACGTGGGCAGAGGGCGGCACGGCGCCGATCTCCTTGGCCAACCCCATCAGGTGTTGGCACAGCAGTGAGCCCACGCCTGTGTGGCTGTCAATTCGGCAGGCTGCGGGCGGCCGCTTGCGGCCCGGTAGATGCTCACGCATGAGCTGCCAGGGAATCATCAACGACACGCTGTGGGTTCGTTCCAGCACCTCATAGGCTTGCCGCTGATCGGTACGCCAGAGGAACATGTCGCCCTCGCAGATTGGCGCGTCCCAATGCTGCAGCTGCACTCGGCCGCCCAGGTTAAGCTGCAGCCCCAGGCAGAACTGATTGTCGAATGGCGAATGCCCAGGAGGAGACTGGGCGACACAAGGACCAGTGACGGTGCATACCAAGGAGGCCCCGGCGAATTCGTGCCCCCGCAACTTCGTCCGGAATGCAGCTGCCTTCGCCGGGGAGGAAAGACTCCAGCGCTGGAAGGAATCCTTGAGGATCGCTTCCGTCGCATCTATCCTGCCCTCAATGGGCGCACGGTCGATGGACCATTCCATGGGTGACTGTTGCTGCACTTATCGTCTCCTGAATCTGCTCTTGGACGCCGCAGTCCATCGGGACCGGAGCGTCGACACCGTGGCGTGCATTCGTGCGGCGCTCAGGGTGCCCAAGGCATAAAGGCAATCGTAGGCAGCGGTGCTTGGCGCGGCAATGACGGATGGTCTCGATCAACTGACAAGGCGCCTCTTTCGGCGGATGTGGGGGGGGCGAGGCAACCCCGCAGCCGAGCGACCCTGCGCTGACCTCCCGGCATCGACGGCGAACTGAAGATGCAAGGAGACGATGATGGATCTGGGTGCAATGCTGGCAGGCAAGCGAGTGCTGGTCACGGGGGCCTCGTCGGGCCTGGGCGAGAACTTCGCCCGGCTGGCTGCTGGTTGCAAGGCCAAGGTGGTGATTGGGGCGCGGCGCAAGGCGCGGCGCGACAAGCTCGCCCAAGAGCTCGAAAAGCTCGGCTCGCCTCAGGTCTCGATGCTGGAAATGGATGTGGCTTCCGAGCAGTCCATCGACGACGCCTTGTCGCTCACGCTATCGGCGTCCGACTTCGACTCGCTGATGGAGCCCAACGTGCGCGGCGTGTGGCTGGTGGCCACGCGTGCCGCACAGCGCTGGGTGGATGCGGGGCGGGGAGGCTCAGTCGTCAACATCGCATCGATCCTGTGCGAGCGCGTGATGCTGGGCGCCATGCTGTATGCCACGTCCAAGGCTGCAGTCGTGCACATGGCCAAGAGCCTGGCACTCGAATGGGCGCGCCACGGCATTCGCGTCAACGCCATCGAGCCGGGCTACATCGACACCGAGATGACCGATGCCATGTGGGATACCGACCATGGCAAGGCGCTTATCAAGCGCATCCCGATGCGCCGCCCGGGTAAGCCGGAGGAGCTCAACGGTCTTTTCCCGCTGTTCGCGACCGAGGCCGGGTCGTGGATGACCGGCGCCTGCGTACCAGTGGATGGCGGGCATCTGTGCTCGCCGCCTTGAGTGCGAACGCGTCGAAGCAGTGCTACGTCTTTTGGGTGCGGGAACGATAGACACCTGGCGTGCTGCCGGTCCATGACTTGAAGGCCCGCTGGAAGGCAGTGCTGTCCGCGAACCCCAACTCGGCGGCGATGGCGCTCAGCGCGGCATCGGTGCTGGTCAACCGAATGATCGCCATGTCGCGCCGTAACTCGTCCTTCAGCACCTGAAAGGACCTACCCTCCACGGCCAGATGCCTCTGCAGTGCGCTGACCGACATATGCAAGCGCTGCGCGGCAATAGTCAGATCGGGCCACTCTGGGTACGCTCGCTGCAATAGTGCGCGCACCCGCGCGCTAGCCGTCCGCTCAATCAGGCGCGGGCCGATCAGGTTGCCCGGTGCGGCGTGCAAAAAGGTCTGGAGCGCGGCGGTGTCACGGCGCATCGGCTGCGCGAATGCGGATGCCTCGAACCAGATCGCCGACCGCGCCTGCCCGAACCGCAACGTGCCTGAGAAGATTTGGGCATAGTCCGCAGCACACGGCGGTGTCTCGAAGGCGAAATCGAGCCCTCTGGGCACCAGCCGACCGCCGTGCAGCCATACCAGCAGACGCCAGAAGACGCGCAACAGCAGCCCTTGCAGGAAGTCGGAATGTTCGCCCGCAGCGCAGCGCACGTCCAGCGCAGCACCCTTGAGCAAGCCATCAGAGACGGGCACAAGCGACAGGTCGTCCTGCAGCAGGGTGAAGGATGCGCTCAAGCGCTGCAAGGCGGCTGCCAGCGTCTTGGCCCCGAGCGTAGAGCGAGCCATCAGCGCAAAGCTGCCGCAGCGGAACGGCCGACCGTGTAGATAGCCTAGGCATTCGTCGTCCAAGCTGTCCTTCACAGCACTGAAGAGTGCGATGTATTGCTCCATGGTCACACGCGACTGCTCCAGATGCAGCAGCGACTCGGCGATGCGGGCCTGCGCCAGAACGCCATCCAGCCAGGACTCGGTGGCCAGTCCTTTGCTGCGCGCGCCGTCGAGCAGGCCATGCACGGCGAAAACAGGAACCGTTACGACGGGTTTCAACATAGTTAAAGGGAGCAACGATAGCTTGCGCTGAATTCGAATTTACACCAAGAAAGCGGCCCGCAAACCGATGGAACGTCGCTATGCCCCCGATCATCTTGCGCTTAGCACAAGCTATGCACTACCAAAGTCATGGCATGGTTTGGCGATGGAATGACTCGAAGCCTTCACCGAACAAGTTCGACTCGGGATGCAGCCAACAAAGCGCTACTCATGATGCATCGCGTGGCCGCTCGCCACCCTTTCATGCGAACGTCCGACCGCTGTCAGCCGGGTTTTGCCTTGTACATACAAAGTCAACTCGCCATGCACTGGCGGGCAAGACGCGCACGGGCCGAGTGCCCAGAATACCGCTTGTTAGTACACCCAGGAGACGCCCCATGGACGTTCGGCATCGATGCATTCGCACGAATGCTTCTTTAGCAACGGCATGTCGGTGTGCTTACCCGAATAGCTCAGCAACCAGGAGAGAGTGAATGTCTGTCTGCGCAGCGCCTTTGCGCGACATGTTGATTGATGCGGTGATCCGCGAACGTCGTTCCGTGCGTGCCTTTCTGCCGACCCCCGTGCCGCAAGAAGCGGTAGCCGAGATTCTGTCGGTGGCAGCCAGCGCGCCCAGTGGCACCAACACCCAGCCGTGGCAAGTTATTGCTGTGGCGGGCGATGCGAGGAAGCGCTTGTGCGACCGTGTACTGCACGCCTTTCACCATGAAGAGGGAGAGCACCAGTCCGAATACGACATTTACCCGGCCGAGTTCTTCGAGCCCTACCTGACCAGGCGGCGCCGATGCGGTTTTGCTCTCTACGCCGCGGTCGGTATCTCCAAGGGAGATACGGATGCCATGCGCGCTCAACATGCACGCAACTTTGCCTTCTTCGATGCGCCGGTCGGTTTGATCTTCACCTTGGACCGGCGCATGGTCCAGAGCAGTTGGGTGGACTACGGGATGTTCTTGCAGAACATCATGTTGGCGGCCCGCGCACGAGGCCTGGATACATGTTCGCAGATGGCTTGGAGCCTTTACCCGCGCCTTCTGGCTGAAGCCCTGCAAATCCCAGACAGGCAAATGGTGCTGTGCGGCATGGCACTGGGCTATGCCGACCCCGCGGCCGTGGTGAACCGCGTGCGCACAGAGCGTGAGCCGGTCGACAACTTCGCACGCTTCAGCGGCTTTTAGAAATCTTGTCATACCAAGTACTTGCGTCGAAAGCCGCCTGATGAATTCAGCCGCCCTGAAGCGGTTGATCGACCGGGCCTTGTCCTAGTGGGTAGGGTCAAGCATGGATGTATGCCTTATGGGGCTGACGGGTTGAACCCACAAAGAGGAGTAATCAATGTCTACCTACGCCGCGCCCTTGCGCGACATGCTGTTCACGATAAGGGAAGTCGGTGGCCTGGATGCGATCTGTGCCCAGCCCGGCCATGAAGAAACCACGCTCGACCTAGTCGAGGCCATCCTGCAGGAGGCTGCCCACTACGCCACCGGCGTGCTCGACCCGCTGAACCGCACAGGCGACGTGCAGGGCGCGCGCTGGCACGACGGCCAGGTCACGTCAGCCGATGGCTTTCGCGAAGCCTGGGCCAGCTTCTGCGGGAACGGCTGGAACGGCATGCCCGCTGCCACCAAATGGGGCGGCCAGGGCCTGCCCACGCTGGTGTCCACAGCCGTGCTGGAGATGTGGAAGTCGTCCAACCTCGCGTTCAGCCTGTGCCAGATGCTCACGCTGGGCGCGGTGGAAGCCATTGCGCACCATGGCAGCGACGCACTCAAGCGCCGCTTCCTGGAGCCCATGGTCGCGGGCCGCTGGACCGGCACCATGAACCTCACCGAACCCCAGGCAGGCTCCGACTTGGCCGCGCTGCGCAGCCGCGCCGTGCCCGAAGGCGACCATTACCGCGTCAGCGGAAACAAGATTTTCATCACCTGGGGCGAGCACGACATGGCCGAGAACATCGTCCACCTCGTGCTGGCGCGCCTGCCCGATGCACCGCCAGGCGTGAAAGGCATCTCGCTGTTCCTGTGCCCGAAGTACCTGGTCGACGACGACGGCTCCCTGGGCGAACACAACGACCTGGCCTGCACCTCCATCGAGCACAAAATGGGAATCCACGGCAGCCCCACGGCGTCGATGAGCTTTGGCGACGGCGGGGGCGCGATCGGCTACCTGGTCGGCGAGCCGAACCAGGGGCTGGCCTGCATGTTCACAATGATGAACCATGCGCGGCTGAACGTTGGCCTCGAAGGCGTGGGCATCGCCGAGCGCGCATACCAGCGCGCACGCGCATACGCGCTGGAGCGGGTGCAAGGCAAGCCACTGCTCAGCGGCAGCACCACCATTGCCGGCCACCCAGACGTGCGGCGCATGCTGATGGACATGAAGGCCCGCACCGAGGCTATGCGCGCACTGGCCTATTTCTGCGCCGGCCAGATGGACCGAGCCGCAGGCCACGCCGACGCGCAAGAGCGCGAACAAGCACTGGCCCTGGTCGGCCTGCTGATCCCGGTGGTCAAGGGCTGGTGCACCGACAGCGCACAGGGCATCACGTCCGATGGTGTGCAGGTGCATGGCGGCATGGGCTACGTCGAGGAAACCGGCGCCTCCCAGCACTTGCGCGACGCGCGCATCACGACCATCTACGAAGGCACGACGGGCATCCAGGCCAACGACCTGATTGGCCGGAAGCTGGCGCGCGAGGGCGGGCGCACGCTGAAGGCGCTGCTTGGCCGCATCGACCGCGATGCGCGGCGGTTGGCCGAGATGCCGGATGCCGCGTTGGCGCGGATCGGAAGCGTGTTAGCGGCTTCGGCACATGCGCTGGAGGAAGCGGCCGACTGGCTGCTGGCCCACGACGACCAACCCGCGCAGTGCGCGGCGGGCGCCGTGCCCTTCTTGCGACTGGCGGGCACGGTGATCGGCGGCTGGCTGTCGGCGCGCATGGCCGAAGCCGCCACTGCGCAACTCGCGGCGAGATCGGGCGATGCGAGCTTTCTCGGCGCTAAGCGTGCCACGGCCAGCCACTACGCGGCGCATGTCCTGGTGCAGGTGCCGATGTTGCGCGACATCGTCACGGGCGGCGCCGCCAGCACGCTGGCCCTGGCGGATGATCAACTCTGAATGATCCTGAAAGGAGGATCTCCGATGAAAATCCTGGTTCCCGTCAAGCGGGTGGTTGACTACAACGTCAAGGTCCGCGTCAAGAGCGATGGCAGCGGCGTGGACATCGCCAGTGTCAAGATGAGCATGAACCCCTTCGACGAGATTGCCGTCGAAGAGGCCGTTCGGCTCAAGGAGAAAGGCGCGGCAACGGAGATCGTCACCGTCTCGTGCGGCGTGTCCCAATGCCAAGAGACGCTGCGCACCGCCATGGCCATCGGTGCCGACCGCAGCATCCTGGTCGAGTCCAATGAAGAACTACAGCCGCTGGCTGTGGCTAAGCTGCTCAAGGCTCTTATCGACAAGGAACAACCCGGCCTCGTGATCCTGGGCAAGCAGGCCATCGACGACGACTGCAACCAGACCGGCCAAATGCTGGCTGCCTTGGCCAACCTGCCCCAAGCCACCTTCGCCAGCAAGGTCGAAGTGGCTGGTGACAAGGCCAAGGTCACCCGCGAAATCGACGGCGGCCTGGAGACGCTGGAAGTGAGTCTGCCGGCGGTCGTTACCACCGACCTGCGCCTAAACGAGCCGCGTTACGTGACGCTGCCCAACATCATGAAGGCCAAGAAGAAGCCGCTGGAAACGATCACGCCAGCCGATCTGGGCGTCGATGTGGCCCCGCGCCTGAAGACCGTGAATGTCGCCGAGCCCGCCAGGCGTGGCTCGGGGATCATGGTTCCAGACGTGGCTGCCCTAGTGGACAAGCTGAAGAACGAAGCGAAGGTCATTTGAATCTTCAACCAGACCAAAGCATGAGCCCCCAAGACATCTTGAACCGCTATGGCCCGCGCGAAGCGATGGAATACGACGTGGTGGTCGTCGGTGGCGGGCCGGCCGGCCTGTCCACGGCCATCCGTCTGAAGCAGCTGGCCGCCGAGAAAGGCAGCGAGATCAGCGTCTGCGTGCTCGAGAAAGGCTCCGAGCCGGGCGCGCACATCCTCTCGGGCGCCGTGATGGACCCCAGGGCCATCACCGAACTCTTTCCCGACTGGAAGGAGATGGGTGCGCCGCTGAACCAGCCGGTCACACACGACGACCTGCTGGTCCTGACCGAAACCGGTGCCCAGCGCACCCCCGAATGGCTGATGCCGCGCAACTTCCACAACGAAGGCTGCTACGTGATCAGCCTGGGCGCGGTCACGAAGTGGCTCGGCGAACAGGCGGAAGCCCTGGGCGTGGAGATCTTCCCCGGCTTCTCGGCCGCCGAAGTTCTGTACAACGACGACGGCTCTGTCAAAGGTGTCGCCACCGGCAACCAGGGCGTGGGCAAAGACGGCGAGCCGATGGACAGCTTCCAGATCGGCATGGAGCTGCACGCCAAATACACCGTGTTCGCCGAAGGTGCCCGCGGCCACCTGGGCAAACAGCTCATCGCCAAGTTCAAACTGGACGAGGGCAAGGACGCGCAGACCTTCGCCATCGGCATCAAGGAGCTGTGGGAAGTGCCGGCCGACAAGGCCAAGCCCGGTCTGGTCGTGCACACGGCCGGCTGGCCGCTGAACGACGACGCCTTCGGTGGTGGTTTCCTCTACCACCTCGAAGGCAACAAGGTCACACTGGGTTACGTCATCGGTCTGGACTACCAGAACCCCTGGATGAGCCCGTTCGAGGAGATGCAGCGCTGGAAGACCCACCCGGCCATCAAGGCCCACATCGAGGGCGGCAAGCGCCTTGGCTACGGTGCGCGTGCGCTGAACAACGGCACGCCGCAGGCCCTGCCCAAGACGGTGTTCCCGGGCGGCGCGCTGGTCGGCTGCGATGCCGGCTTCCTGAATGCCGCGCGCATCAAGGGCAGCCACGCCGCCATCAAGAGCGGCATGCTGTGTGCCGAGGCCGCCTTCGAGGCCGTGACCGCCGGCCGCCAGTCCGACGAGCTGACCGGCTTCGAGACGGGCTTCCAGGCCAGTTGGCTGCACGAGGAGCTCTGGACCTACCGCAACTTCAAGAACTGGTTCAAGAAGGGGCCGCTCATGGGCAAGCTCATGACCGGCGTCGAGCACTGGTTCCTGCCCAAGGTCGGCGTGAGCGTGCCACCCTGGACGATCCACAACACGACCCGCGACCACACCAAGCTGCGCCCGGCCGCCGAGATGCCGCAGATCAGCTACCCCAAGCCCGATGGCGTGATCAGCTTCGACCGGCTCTCCAGCGTGTTCATGTCCAACACCAACCACGAGGAGAACCAGCCGGCGCACCTGACGCTCAAGGAAGCCTCGGTGCCGGTGAAGGTCAACCTGGCGAAGTACGCCGGCCCCGAGAGCCGCTACTGCCCGGCCGGGGTGTACGAGTTCGTAAACAAGGATGGCGCCGACCAGCTGGTGATCAACGCGCAGAACTGCGTGCACTGCAAGACCTGCGACATCAAGGACCCGACGCAGAACATCGTCTGGGTCACCCCAGAAGGTGGCGGCGGGCCTACCTACGCCGGCATGTGATCAAGCCCCAACAACTTAAGCCAGCAATCAATGATGACAATACTTGTAGTTGCCGAACACGACAACACCTCTTTAAAGAGTCCCACACTCAACACAATCAAAGCTGCAGCAGAGATTAGTTTCTTCGGAAATGGGGAGGTACATGTCCTTGTAGCAGGACACCAAGCTCATTCAGTAGCCAAGATCGCTGCGGACATTCAGGGTGTCAGCAAAGTCATCCATGCCGACGCCGACGGCTTCGCCCACGGCCTGGCCGAAAACGTCGCCGCCCAGGTGCTGGCCATCGCAGGCAACTACAGCCACATCCTGTTCCCCGCCACCGCCAGCGGCAAGAACGTGGCGCCCCGCGTCGCTGCCAAGCTCGACGTGGCCCAAGTCAGCGAAATCAGCAAGGTCATCAGCGCCAACACCTTCGAGCGCCCGATCTACGCCGGCAACGCCATTGCCACCGTGCAAAGCGCGGACGCCACCAAGGTCATCACCGTGCGCACCACCGGCTTTGATGCCGCGGGCCAGGGCGGCTCGGCGGCGGTGGAGTCCGTGGCCGCGACGTCAGGCAACGGCAAGAGCGCCTACCTGGGCAGCGAAATCGCCAAGAACGACCGCCCTGAACTCACCGCCGCCAAGATCATCGTCTCCGGTGGCCGTGCGCTGGGCAGCAGCGAGAAGTTCAACGAAGTGATGACCCCGCTGGCCGACAAGCTGGGCGCGGCCATCGGTGCTTCGCGTGCGGCGGTGGACGCCGGCTACGCCCCGAACGACCTGCAGGTCGGCCAGACCGGCAAGATCGTGGCGCCGCAGCTGTACGTGGCCTGCGGCATCTCGGGCGCCATCCAGCACCTGGCGGGCATGAAGGATTCGAAGGTGATCGTGGCGATCAACAAGGACCCCGAGGCCCCGATCTTCAGCGTGGCTGACTACGGCCTGGAAGCTGACCTGTTCTCGGCTGTGCCGGAACTGATCGCTGCGATCTAAAAACAATAGTCATCGAGTCAAGAATGAAAACATTCAGGGAAAGCAATGGAACTGAGGCACCTTCGGTGCTTCTTGGCGGTCGCTCAGGAACTGCACTTCGCCAGAGCCGCTGAGAAGCTACACATTGAGCAATCGCCACTTTCGAGGGCGATCAAGGAGCTAGAAGAAGAGCTGGGGGTCCGTCTCTTCGACCGCAACACGCGCAGCACGCGCCTGACCCGTGCTGGCCAGACGTTCATGGAGCACGTGCCACGCGTGTTCGCCGCGCTGACCCAGGCGCGCGACAGTGTGCGTGCTGTGTCCGCAGGCTATCAAAGACAATTGCGAATTGCCCTATCAGGCAGCATTTCGCAGGCCCATCTCACGACTCTCCTGTCACGTTGCAGAGAGGAGGAACCGGATACGGAAATACGGCTCTACGAGGTTCCGGTGGCGCAGCAGATCAAGGGGCTCGAATGCGATTTGTACGATGCAGGATTCGCCCAGTCGTCGGAGGTCGGCGAGGTGCTGTTTGCTGTACCGGCGTGGAACGACCCTATGGTGGTGGCTGTGCCCTCACGCCACCCCTTGCTGGTTCACAAGAAGCTGCCACTGGAAGAAGTTCTCCGCTACCCGCTGGTACTTTGCGACCCGGGCGCCTGCGAGGGCTGCAGCCGCCAGGTGGCCCGCGTGCTGCGCGCGACAGACCTTAAACCAATCGTAGCCGAGCAGGTGGCCAGCCACGACCTGATGGTCACGTTGGTGGCCGCTGGCTACGGACTGGGCTTCTCGACAGAAGCACACGTTTCGACCAGCAACCACCCTGAGATCGTCACACGGCCGTTGGCTGGGCGTACGCCGATGCTGACCACCTACCTGATCAGGCGCATTGGCGAGCCGTCGGAAACCTTGCAACGTTTTGTGGAAAGAGCCCTCGTGTCGGCGCCGGGTCGCGCGGCGGACGAAGCTCTGGACACATCACCAGGGAGTAGCAAATGAAGAAGTGTTCCAGATGGGTGGCTGCGGTCGGCGCTGTTTCGGCCGCACTGCTGTTGTCCGCATGCGGCAAGTCACAGCCCACCGAAACGGTGGAGTCTCTGGCGGCCGATCCTGACCGCTTGAAGCAGTTGCGCGAGCAGTGCAAAACCGAGCGCGCAAAGCTGGGCGACGAGCTATGCGACCGCGTGGCCGAGGCCACAAAGAAGCGGTTCTTTGGGGACGGCAAGGTGCCCTACAACCCTACCAACGAATCGCCAAAGTTCTGAATCTGCGCTTGCCGCCACGCTCAGTGCGGCTCGTTTCGAGTATTGGCTCACTGCGCCGCGCTTCGCCATAGGCTGCGTCAGAACGCTGCGGCAAACTGACACACGCATTGATGCTGACCATGCGGCAAGCCTGCCGATTTGGGACTTTGACCCACCTATAGACCGCTTTCATCCTGACGCCTGCGGCATGCCTTTGTGCCGCACACATGACCCCGCATTGCGGGCCACGGGACAGGAGGTCAAGGTGCAGGCTCAGGGCGCAAGCCATCAGGGGGTTCTCTACGGGCAGATCGCGGCGGTGCTCGGCGTCGTCGTGGTCGGCGTGTGGGGTGCGACCCAGTGGACAGCCGCTGCGCTGGGTCACCAGGCGCGCCTGGGCGCGCCGTGGTTCCTGGCCTTCGATTACCCGGTGTACCACCCCTGGCGCCTGTTCGAGTGGTGGTTCTTCTTCGATGCCTACGCGCCGGATGTCTTCGATGTGGGTGGTGCGATTGCGGGTGGCAGTGGCCTCGTCTCGGTAGGCGTGGCGGTGGGAATGTCGGTATGGCGTTCTCGGCAGTCGCGTCTGGTCACCACCTACGGCACGGCACGCTGGGCCACGACCGATGACGTGCGGAGGGCGGGCCTGAACCGCGCCGGCGGTGTGTTCCTTGGCCAGCATGGTGAGCAGTACCTGCGCCATGACGGGCCGGAACACGTGCTGGCGTTTGCACCCACCCGCTCGGGCAAAGGCGTGGGCCTGGTGGTGCCCACGCTGTTGTCGTGGTCCGGTTCAGCTGTCATCCACGACATCAAGGGCGAGAACTGGCAGCTAACGGCCGGCTGGCGCGCATGCTTCTCGCATTGCCTGCTGTTCAACCCTACCGATGTGCGTTCGGCCGCCTACAACCCTCTGCTGGAGGTGCGGCGCGGCGTGCACGAGGTGCGCGACGTGCAGAACATCGCCGACATCCTGGTGGACCCTGAAGGCGCACTGGAACGGCGCAACCACTGGGAGAAGACCTCGCACGCCCTGCTGGTCGGGGCCATCCTGCATGTGCTCTATGCCGGCAAGGACAAGACGCTGCGCGGCGTGGCCAACTTTCTGTCCGATCCGGCCTGCCCTTTCGAGGTGACGCTGCACCGGATGATGAGCACGCCGCATCTGGCAAGCGAGCAAGGCGGTGGCCCGCACCCCGTCGTCGCATCCGCTGCCCGCGAAGTGCTCAACAAGAGCGAGAACGAACGCTCAGGCGTGCTGTCCACGGCCATGAGCTTCCTGGGTCTGTACCGCGACCCGACGGTGGCCGAGGTGACCTCGCGCTGTGACTGGCGAATCGCCGACCTGATCTCCACCGAGCATCCGGTGTCGCTGTACCTGGTGGTGCCGCCGTCGGACATCAGCCGCACCAAGCCGCTGATCCGCTTGATCCTGAATCAGGTGGGACGGCGCCTGACCGAGTCGCTGGATGGCTCGGACGGCATCGCACGGCGACACAAGCTGCTGCTGATGCTGGACGAGTTCCCGGCGCTGGGGCGACTGGACTTCTTCGAGACCGCGCTGGCCTTCATGGCTGGCTACGGCATCCGCAGCTTCCTGATCGCGCAGAGCCTGAACCAGATCGACAAGGCCTACGGCCAGAACCATTCGATTCTGGACAACTGCCATGTGCGCGTGACCTTCGCCACCAACGACGAACGCACGGCGAAGCGCATCAGCGAGACCCTGGGTACCGCAACCGAGTTGCGTGCGCAGCGCAACTACGCCGGTCACCGGCTGGCGCCGTGGCTCGGGCACCTGATGGTTTCGCGCCAGGAGACGGCACGCCCGCTGCTGACCCCTGGCGAGGTGATGCAGTTGCCGCCCGACGAAGCGGTGGTGATGATCTCCAGCGTGCCGCCGGTCAAGGCCCGCAAGCTGCGTTACTACGCCGACGCAAACTTCAAGCGACGCGTGTTGCCGCCGCCCTTGCTGATTGCAGGCACCTACCCCGATGCGCCACCGGTGCGGGCGGACGACTGGGGCGAGCTTGCTGTACCGGCTCCGCCCACTGCATCCAACCCAGCCTTCATGGCCGGTATGGATGCCGATGAAGGCGGCCCCCGCCTGCAGTCAGAGCTGACGGAGATTGCGACGCACAACCCCGCGATCGACGCACTGACCAATGACCTGGCGCTGCTCGATGACGACGACGCGCCCCTGCCCCTTCCCCGCCAGCTCGATCCGGCCATGCAGCGCACGGCGCGCCTGGCCGCACTCGACCCCGACGACGGCATCACGCTATGAGCCAGTACCGCCTGAACCTGTTCATTCCGCCTGAGCATGCGCGACGCCTCGAAGAGGTGGCGGCCAAGAAGGGCGTTTCCAAGTCGTCCATCGTCGCGGCAGCGCTCGCCTCTTGGCTATCGCCTGATTCAGGCGACCAGCGCGAGGCGGCCATCGCCAAGCGGCTGGACCGACTCTCCCGCCAGTTCGAGCGGCTGGAGCGCGATCAGAACATCGAGATCGAGACGCTGGCGCTGTTCATCCGCTATTACCTGACTGTTAGCACGCCGGTGCCCGAGGGACACCAGGAGGCGGCCCGTGCGCAGGGCAAGGCCCGCTTCGAGCAGTTCGTCGAACAACTGGGCCGCCACCTGCTGCGTGGCCGCAGCCTGGTGCGCAATGTGATTGAGGAGCTTCACCCGCAGGAACAGGACCTGAACCGGCAGCTGGACGATGCAGCAGGCAAGACAGTGGACCCGGTGAGTTCCGGGCAAGCCGACGAAGGGCCGACGGTATGACGGCCGCACCACCCAGCCCCGAAAGGACCAGGCTTGACCGCCGTGTCCGCATGCTGCGCACGGCCATGGGGCCAATGATCGCAGCCGCGCTGGAAGAGCCGGACGTGGTCGAGGTGCTGCTCAACCCGGATGGTTCGCTGTGGCTGGACCGGCTCTCCACCGGGCGGGCGCCGACGGGCGTGACCTTGTCGGCGGCCGATGGGGAACGCATCATCCGTCTGGTGGCTGCCCATGTCGGTGCCGAGGTACACCGGGGCCAGCCACTGCTGACGGCTGAGCTGCCCGAAACGGGTGAGCGCTTCGAGGGGGTTCTGCCCCCAGCTGCGCCGGGCCCCGCCTTCGCCCTGCGCAAGCGCGCCGTGGGCGTGATTCCACTCGACCGCTACGTGGACGACGGGATGATGACGGCAGAGCAGGCAGACTATCTGCGCCTGGCCGTGCACGAGCGTCAAAACATCCTGATCGCTGGCGGCACCAGCACCGGCAAGACCACGCTGGCCAACGCGCTGCTGGCCGAGATCGCCACCACGGGCGACCGGGTGCTGGTGCTCGAAGACACCATCGAGCTGCAATGCTCCGCTCGGGACCACGTTCCGCTGCGTACGCGCGCGGGCACCGTGTCCATGGCCGAACTCGTGCGCGCCACGATGCGGCTGCGCCCCGACCGCGTGGTGGTGGGTGAGGTGCGTGGCGGCGAAGCGCTGGACCTGGTCAAGGTCTGGGGAACCGGGCACCCCGGTGGCATCGCCACCATCCACGCCGGGTCTGCCCTCGGTGCGCTGCTGCGGCTGGAGCAGCTGATCCTGGAGGTGGCGGTGAATCCGCCAAGGGCGCTGATCGCCGAAGCGGTCAACGTGGTGATCTACATCGCCGGTCGTGGCCGCAAGCGCCACATCGAAACGATTGCTCGCGTCACTGGACACGACAGCACGGGCTACCACCTCGGAGCGTTGGATGCGTCCTTCCCGGAGTTGCCAGCGCCACCGCCACTTGCGCCTCCTCCCTCCCCGCCTCCTGCGGCGGACTCCACTTCCTCAACCCTGCCTGGAGAACTTCCATGAGCCCTTCGCTTTCCCTGCGCCGCCTTGCCGATCTGCTGACCCAATCCGTCTCCCAACGGCTCCCGTCCACCGGCGTGGCCGGCCTGCAGCGCATCCGCCGATTGATCCAGCCTGCCGGTCAGGGGCTGCTTTCCGCTGCCGTCATGCTGAGTCTGGCAGGCACGGCCAAGGCGGCCGGTTCCAGCATGCCCTGGGAGGGCCCGCTGCAATCCATCCTGGACTCGATACAGGGTCCTGTGGCCCGCATCGTGGCCGTGATCATCATCATTGCCACCGGCCTGGCCCTGGCCTTTGGTGACACCTCGGGTGGCTTTCGCAAGCTGATCCAGATCGTGTTCGGCCTGTCGATCGCCTTCGCGGCCTCGTCCTTCTTCCTGAGCTTCTTCAGCTTCTCGGGCGGGGCCCTGGTATGAGCGGCGCTACCGAGCACGCCAGCCTCGCCAGCGGCTTCGAGATCCCGCTGCACCGGTCGCTCACCGAGCCCATCCTGATGGGTGGCGCACCGCGCACCGTGGCCATCGCCAACGGCACGCTGGCCGCCGCCGTGGGCCTGGGCCTGCAGTTGTGGATTCCGGGGATCGTGCTGTGGATCGTGGGCCACTCGCTGGCGGTCTGGGGCGCTCGGCTCGATCCGCAGTTCATGGCGGTGTTTGCCCGGCACATCAAGCACAAGCCGTTGCTGGACGTGTGAGGAAGACACCATGCTCAACCTCAGCGAGTATCGGCAACGCCCCGCCCTACTGGCCGATTGGCTCCCATGGGCTGGACTAGTGGCACCCGGTGTGGTGCTGAACAAGGACGGCTCGTTCCAGCGCACCGCGCGCTTTCGGGGGCCGGACCTGGACAGTGCCACACAGGGCGAACTGGTAGCCACCACCGCGCGCCTGAACAACGCGCTGCGCCGTCTGGGTTCGGGCTGGGCGCTGTACGTGGACGCCGAGCGCAGACCGGCTGCCGACTACCCGCATTCGGTGTTTCCAGAAGCCCTGTCCTGGCTGGTGGACCAGGAGCGGCGCGCCGCATTCGAGGAATCGGCCAGCCACTTCGAGAGCCGTTACCACTTCACGCTGCAGTACCTGCCGCCTGAGGAGTCGCACGCTCGGGCCGCCAACCTGCTCTACGAAAACCGGGCCAGCACCGGTGTGGACTGGCGCGAACGACTGGGTGCCTTCATCGCCGAAACCGACCGGGTGTTCGACCTGCTCGACGGCGTGATGCCCGAGCTCGCCTGGCTGCAGGACGCCGACACGCTGAGCTACCTGCACGCCACGGTGTCGCCACGTGCGTACCCGGTGGCCGTTCCCGAGGTGCCGTTCCACCTCGATGCGCTGCTGGCCGATGCCCCGCTGCTGGGTGGTCTGGCGCCCATGCTGGGTGACGCGCATCTGCGGGTGGCCACGGTGCGCGGGTTTCCCACGTCCACCTGGCCTGGCGTGCTGGACGACCTGAACCGGCTGGGCTTCGGCTACCGCTGGTCCACGCGCTTCCTGTGCATGGACAAGGCCGAAGCTGAGAAGGAGCTGGGCCGCCTGCGCCGCCAGTGGTTCGCCAAGCGCAAGAACGTGATCGCCCTGCTGCGCGAGGCGCTGTTCCAGCAAGAGTCGCCGCTGGTGGACACCGACGCAGGCAACAAGGCCGCCGATGCCGACGCGGCCCTGCAGGAGCTGGGCAGTGACCAGGTGGCTTTTGGCTACGTGACCGCCACGCTCACCGTGCTCGATAGCGACGCCACCGCCGCCGATGAAAAGCTGCGCATGGCCGAGCGGGTGATCCAGGGCCGCGGCTTTGTCACCATCCCCGAGACGCTGAACGCCGTGGAAGCCTGGCTGTCGTCGATCCCCGGCAATGCGTATGCCAACGTGCGCCAGCCCATCGTCTCGACGCTGAACCTGGCGCACCTGATGCCGGTCTCGGCCGTATGGGCGGGGCCAGAGCGCAACCGGCACCTGGACGGCCCGCCATTGGTCGTGACCCGCACCGAGGGCTCGACGCCCTTCCGGCTGGTGACCCACGTGGGTGACGTCGGCCACACGCTGGTGGTGGGGCCGACGGGCATGGGCAAGTCGGTGCTGCTGGCCTTGCTGGCGCTGCAGTTCCGGCGCTACCACGGCTCGCGTATCTTCGCGTTCGACATGGGTCGTTCGATGCGAGCCACGGTGCTGGGCCTGGGTGGAGAACACTACGACCTGGGCCACGACGGCGACATCGCCTTTCAGCCGCTGGCCGGCATCGACCAAGAGGGCTACCGCAGCTGGGCCGCCGAGTGGGTCGAAGGTCGGCTGGCGCACGAAGGCGTGGCCGTGGGGCCGGACGAGAAGGCTGCGATCTGGTCAGCGCTGGGCAGCCTGGCTGGCGCGCCGCGCGAGCAGCGCACGCTCACCGGCCTGTCGGTGCTGCTGCAGTCCAACGCGCTGCGCCAGGCGCTCGCGCCCTACGTGCTGGGCGGCGCTCACGGCAAGCTGCTGGACGCCGACCACGACCGGCTGGGTGCGGCCGACGTGCAGTGCTTCGAGATGGAAGAGCTGATGGGCAGCCGCGCGGCGGTGATGGCCGTGCTCGGCTACCTGTTCGCACGCTTCGAGGCCCGTTTCGACGGTGCACCCACCCTGCTGATGTTGGACGAGTCCTGGCTGTTCCTGGACGACCCGGTGTTCGCCGCACGCATCCGCCAGTGGCTCAAGACACTGCGCAAGAAGAACGTGTCGGTGCTGTTCGCCACGCAGAGCCTGGCCGACATCCAGGGTTCGAGCATCGCGCCGGCCATCGTGGAAAGCTGTGCGAGCCGCATCTTCCTTCCCAACCCACAGGCCACCGAGCCGCAGGTGCGCTCAATCTACGAGGCCTTCGGCCTGAACCGGCGGCAGATCGAGATCGTGGCCACCGCTGTGCCCAAGCGCGACTACTACTACCAATCCCGGCTGGGCAATCGCCTGTTCGACCTGGACCTGCGCGCCGTGGCCCTGGCCTTTGCCGGAGCCTCCTCGCCGCAGGACCAGCGGCTGATCGACGAGGTGCTGGCCACCTGCCCGCCCGAGGGCTTCGCTCCGGCCTGGCTGCGCCACCGTGGCCTGGACTGGGCCGCCGATCTCTTCCACCAACACCCCCATCACCACACCGGGCATGCCCGACCTTCAGGAGAAACGCCATGAGCCTTCGTGCACCGCTTCGCTCGTTCCGGTCTTTCAAACCCCGTCTCGTCGCGCTGGCCACCGCGGCCGCGCTGACCCTGGGCGCCACCCAACCCGCACACGCGCTGTTCGGCGTGGGTGACATCGTGCTGGATCCGGTCAACCTGGTGCAGAACACCATGACGGCCGCGCGCACGCTGGAGCAGATCAACAATCAGATCCGCCAGTTGCAGAACGAGGCGCAAATGCTGATCAACCAGGCGCGCAACCTGGCCAGCCTGCCGTTCAACGTGGTCAACCGCCTGCGTTCGACGCTGGACACGACCCGGCAACTGATCGCTCAGGCCCAGGGCCTGGCCTACCAGGTGTCGCACCTCAACACCGAGTTCGCCCGGCTCTACCCCGAGCAGTACGCCGCCACCGTGGGCGGCAATCAGATGTTCCAGGACGCGCACCAGCGTTGGAAGAACACGCTCAACGGCCTGCAGACCGCCATGCAGATGCAGGCCCAGGTGTCTCAGAACCTGAGCCAGGACGAAGGCGTGCTGGCCGACCTGGTGAGCCAGAGCCAGTCGGCCACCGGCGCGCTGCAGGCCATGCAGGCGACCAACCAGCTGCTGGCCCTGCAGGCCAAGCAGTCCATCCAGTCGCAGCAGCTGATGCTGACACAGGACCGCGCCGCCTCTCTGGAGCTCGCGCGGCAGGCTGCGGCCATCGAGCGCGGCCGCGAGGTGACGCGCCGCTTCATCGGCAGCGGCACGGGCTACACGCCGCAGGGCGTGAGCTTCTACGGCCACTGAAGCACCGGAGGCTCTGCCATGGACGACGTCGCCGTCATCGACCGCTTCCTGAACACCTTCTCCACCTACATCGACTCGGGCTTCGGGTTGCTGAACGGCGAGGTCGCCTTCCTGACCGCCACGCTGGTGGCCATCGACATGACCTTGGCCGGCTTGTTCTGGGCCATGGGCCACGCCACCGGTCAGGGCGAGGATGTGCTGGCCCGGATGCTGCGCAAGGTGCTGTACGTCGGCGCTTTCGCCTACATCATCGGCAACTTCCACAGCCTGTCGGGCATCGTGTTCCGCTCGTTCGCTGGGCTAGGTCTGCAGGCCAGCGGATCGGGCATGAGCCTGGCCACTTTCCTGCAGCCCGGCCACCTGGCCAAGGCCGGCATCGATGCGGCGGCACCCATCCTGCAGCAGATCAGCGACCTCTCGGGCTTCCCCGAGGTGTTCATCAACATCGCGCCCATCGTGGTGCTGTTCCTGGCATGGCTCACGGTGATCGTGAGCTTTTTCGTGCTGGCCGTGCAGCTCTTCGTGACACTGATCGAGTTCAAGCTCACCACGCTGGCGGGCTTCGTGCTGGTGCCCTTTGCGTTGTGGAACAAGACCACCTTCCTGGCCGAGAAGGTGCTGGGCAATGTGGTGTCCTCCGGCATCAAGGTGCTGGTGCTCGCGGTGATCGTGGGCATCGGCACCGGTCTGTTCTCGCAATTCCAGACCGTACCGGCCGAGCCCTCCATCGACCACGCACTGGTGGTGATGCTGGCCTCGCTCTCCCTGCTCGGGCTGGGCATCTTTGGGCCTGGCATCGCGACCGGCCTGGTGTCCGGCGCGCCGCAACTGGGTGCTGGTGCGGCGGCTGGAACGGCGCTGGGTGCCACCGGCCTTGCGGTTGCAGGAGGCGCTGCCGTGGCCGGTGTTGGTGCGGCCGTGGCCGCCGGTGCACGCATGGCGCCGGGCGCGGCACGCGCTGCGATTGGCGGTGGCGCATCGGCGGCCCGATCGGCCAGCGGCCTTGCGGCGGGTGCGAGGTCGGCCTACGAGGCAGGCGCTGCCGCGTCCTCGGGCGGACCGCTGCGCGCCGCTGGTGCGGGCATGGCCAACGTGGCTCGCACGGGTGCCGGCGCCGTAGGCCACAAGCTGGCCGACGGCGCCAAGGCCGTGAAAGACAAGGTGTCGGGTTTTGTGACCGAGGCCGCTGCGCCTGCTGCGGCATCGAGCGCTGAATCGGCCATGTCGAGCTCAAACACATCGGCACCCGCCAACGAGCCTGCCTGGGCCCAGCGCATGCGTCGGCGCCAACAGATCGGCCATGCCGCCGCGACGGCCGCACACACCCTGCGCGGTGGCGATGGCGGTGGCTCGGGCAGTGGTCCCAGCCTTCGTGATTCGGATTCCTGAGGAGAACCCCCACATGCGATTCAAACGACCGCAGGTGCGCTACGCCGACACGCCGCAGCCTGCCACCCCCTACCAATCGGCCGCACAGGCCTGGGACGAGCGCATCGGCTCGGCCCGCGTGCAGGCCCGCAACTGGCGACTCATGGCGTTTGGCTGCCTGTCACTGGCGCTGCTGATGGCCGGCGGCTTGGTCTGGCGCTCTGCGCAGTCCATCGTGACACCCTACGTCGTGGAGGTGGACCAGGCAGGCCAGGTGCGAACCGTCGGCGAAGCCGCCTCACCCTACCGCCCCGGCGATGCGCAGATCGCGCACCACCTGGCCCGCTTCGTGACGCTGGTGCGTTCGTTGTCAATCGATCCCATCGTGGTGCGGCAGAACTGGCTGGACGCCTACGACTACACGACCGATCGCGGGGCCGCCGTGCTCAACGAGTACGCCCGCACCAACGACCCGTTCGTGCGGGTGGGCAAGGAGTCGGTGACGGTGCAGATCACCAGCGTGGTCCGCGCCAGTGACGCCTCGTTCAACGTGCGCTGGTCCGAACAGCGTTACGTCAACGGCGCGCCGGCCGGCACCGAGCGGTGGACCGCCGTGGTCTCCACCGTGTTGCAGACGCCGCGCACCGAGCAGCGCCTGCGCAAGAACCCCCTGGGCATCTACGTCAACGGCCTGTCCTGGAGCCGCGAGCTGGATGCGAACGAAGGAACCAAGTCATGAAAAACCATTGCCCTCTTCCACGTCACGCGGTTGTTTTATTTGCCCTCGCGGCCGCCCTGGCTGGATGCGCCTCGCAGGGCGTGCCGCCGCCGGTGATCCCGCTCGACGAACCAGTGATGGCCCAGCCACTGCCCGAGCCACCCCAGCCCGTGGAGGTGGTCGCCGTGCCGCAGGTGTTGCCCATGCCCGCCCAGATGAAGCCGTTGCCTGAGGCACTGGACAAGTCGACAGCACCCGAACCGGCCGACGAGCGGCTGCGGGTATCACGTGCCAACGCAGAAGCCCGGGTGGCGCCCACGCGGGAAGGCTACGTCAATGCGATCCAGGTCTGGCCCTACTCCGACGGCGCGCTGTACCAGGTCTATGCCGCGCCGGGCCGCGTGACAGTGATCTCACTGCAGGCCGGAGAAGAGCTGGTGACCGTGGCAGCGGGCGACACGGTGCGCTGGGTCGTTGGCGACACGTCCAGCGGCTCGGGCGATGTGCTGCGCGTGAACGTGCTGGTCAAGCCGGTGCGCACGGGTCTGAAGACCAACCTGGTCATCACCACCAACCGCCGCACCTACCTGATCGAGCTGACTTCCACCGAAAAGGCTTGGATGGCGTCGGTGTCCTGGGACTACCCCAAGGACCGCATGTTGGCGCTACAGCGGCAAGCCCAGGCCGCTCAGACCTCTGCGCCGGTGGATGCAGGACTGTCGCTGGAGCGCATCCGCTTCCGCTACGCAATCAGCGGCAGCACGCCGCCCTGGAAGCCACTGCGCGCCTTTGACGATGGCGAGAAGGTCTACATCCAGTTCCCGGCTGGCATCGCACAGGGGGAGTTGCCGCCGCTGTTCGTCATTGGTGCGCAAGGTGACGGGCAGTTGGTGAACTACCGCTTCCGCTCGCCTTACTACATCGTCGATCGCCTGTTCGGCGCAGCCGAGTTACGGCTGGGCGCCGACAAGGGCGACTTGGTCCGCATCGAGCGCACGGACGGTGTGCCGCCCACCGCTCGGAGAGACTGAGAATGGCCACGAACGATTCCACCCCATTGGGTGCCAGCGGCCGCCCCACAGCGGCCAAGGTGTCACCCGAGTCGGTTGCCTTGCGGGCGCAGCCGCAACCGGTGACCCGTCTGAATCGTCGCAGCCTCGCGCTGATGGCGGGCCTACTGGCCTTTGGGGTGTTGGGGGCGACCGTGTGGTCGCTGCAACCGGACGCGCGCCGCGAGGTGAACGATTCCGCCGAACTGTTCAACGTGGATCGGGTATCGCGTTCCGAAGGCCTGGGAAAGTTGCCTACCGACTACTCGAAGCTGCCGCCGCCGCTACCTGCGGCCGTGCCCGAACTCGGGCCACCCTTGCCTGGCGATCTGGGACCCGCCATCGTGAAGTCGCAACAGCCAGTGGTGCCGAGCTATTCGCCGCCGGGACACGACCCAGCCGCGTCGGAGCGTGATGCTCGACGCAAAGAGGCCGAGCAGGCAGCGACGGCATCGGTGTTTTTTCGGAGCGGTGGGCAGCGCGCTACCGCTGCTTCCCCAACTGCTGCAGCGCCCGGTGCTGCCGGCGCGACGCCGAGCAACCTGGCGGGCTTCGACCCGATGGCGGCCGGTCCGACGTCCACACCAGCGCAGGCTGGCAGTGCGGACGCCACGACGGCACAAAACCGACAAGACCAGAAAGAGGCTTTCCAGAAATCCGGCTCCACGGAAACACGCAATTCCGGATCTCTGCAACTGCCTGCCTCGCCGTACCAGGTGATGGCGGGCACGGTGATCGCCGGGGCCTTGGTCACCGGCATTCAGTCGGACCTGCCTGGCGACGTGATCGCCACGGTCACCGAACCGGTCTACGACACCGCCAGCGGCAAACACCTGTTGATTCCCCAGGGATCGCGCATCCTCGGCCGCTACAACAGCCAGGTGAGCTACGGCCAGAGCCGTGTGCAAGTGGTGTGGGACCGGGTCATCCTGCCCGACACATCGTCGTTGACGCTGGACAACCTTGTGGGCTCCGACCCGGCTGGCAGAGCTGGTCTTGAAGACGGCGTGGACTGGCACTGGGATCGGGTGTTCGCGGGCGCCGCGCTGACCTCGCTGCTCGGCATTGGCGCCGAGCTGGCCGCGCCCGAGAACCGGCAAGACGGCAACCGCATCGTGATCGCCGGCCGCGACAGCCTGCAGGACAGCGTGAACCAGATCGGTCAGGAAGTGACCCGCCGCAACCTGAACATCCAGCCGGCACTGACAGCGCGGCCAGGACTGCCTATGCGCGTCATCGTGAATCGCGACCTGGTCCTGCGGCCCTACCAGCCGTTGTTCTTCGTCCGAGGAGCGCCACAATGAGCACAAACCGAAAACTGCGACTGGGACCTCTGCCCAAGACCGAAAGCGTCAAGCTGACCTTCTCGTGTTCGATCACTTTGAAGGCTGAACTGGATCGGTACGCCGCGCTGCATGCGCAGACCTATGGCGAGGCGGTCGATGCGGCGACGCTGATCCCGCACATGCTGGAGGCCTTTATGGCCAGGGACCGTGGATTCAGGCGAGTGGATGCCAAACGCAAGACTCCATTGGCGTCGGACAAGTCGTCCGATGTTGTCGAGGCAATGGAGTGACTGAACCCCATGGCAGTCATGTCGGGAGGACTCCATGTGTAACCTAGCCCAGAGTAGGCAGATCAAGCCTTTCACCGAAGTCACCGGTTATGGCGAAAACGATGTGCGTGAGAACTGCGAGCACCATCAGAGAGACGGTTCAGCATGACCGCCGAAACGATCAACGCCGAACAGTGCGCCGAACTCCTGCACTGCACCGAGCAGCGAATAGAGGAACTGACCCGAAGCGGCGAGCTGCCGGGGATGAAATTCGGTCGCGGTTGGATCTACGTGAAAGCCGACCTGCTGGCCTACATCGCCGAGCGCGCCCGGAAAGAGGCTGAGGAGCGACGCCAGGACCTCAACGCGCGAAGGTCGGTCCCGCGCCTGGACATGGCGATCAGGCCACGGCGGCAGACACCGCCACCGCTTCCGGTGCCGGTGCCGGCCAAAGCCTTTGCGCAAGGTCCACGCCCCTGAAGCTGGCATAGCGTTGGGCCATCACCGAGCCTGGCTTCCATCCCATGATCCTATTCAGTTCCTCCAGACGGAACATGTCGCGCCCGTCTTTGTCTTTCAGTTCTAGCCATCGGCAAGTCGCTTCGTGTCTCAGGTCGTGTTCATGGAGGCCAACGATGTCCATGTACTCGAAAGCGATCCTGAAACGGAATGACAGCCGTTGACTGGTACGCACCAAGCCCTTTTTCCCTTCCTCGATCCCTTCTTCGTGGAGGAACGGGAAGATGTGCGCGTCGGGTTCAAACGGCGGTCGCGATGCAAAGTACGAGGACAGCGCCTGATGCACTTCGGGGCGCATCGGCACATCCCGATAAGAAATCTTCCCACGCCACTGCTTGGTCTCCTTGGCATGGATCACCTTGTTCTCCATGCCAATCTGGCCCCTGGTCAGGGTGTACGCCTCCCTGAGCCGCAGTCCCGTGTTCAGGATCAGCAGGTACAAGGTCAGTAGCGCATCGCCGCCCTTGAGTTCGAGACCGCGCGAGCGATCCGGTCGCTCATAGCCCGACAGCACCGCCACGATCTTCTCGTGCTCTCCTGGCAACAGGCGCCTGTCGCGCGCCACGTTCACCTTCACCTTGCCTCCCTTGGCTTTTGCCATCTGAGCATCGACGTCTGTGTAAGTCGAGTAGCCCTTGGGCAGCAGCTTCACCGGGTTGCTGATCTTGACGTTCACGTTGTGACGCAGGTACTCGTCAATGGCCCGGCTCAGCGCCTGAATGCGGTGCTTGATGGATGAAGGGGACAGGTTCTTCTCCACCTTCAGGGAACGGAGATAGCCGGTCAGCCATTTGTAGTTGGCGTCCAAGAACCGCACTGAACCCACCTCGCGCGTCAGCGTCGAGAGCGTGAGAATTTGCGAAGGGGCCGCGAAGCCACTGTCCGACCACTCACCAAGAATGCGCACCAAGCGCACACTGTCGCCAGTGGACGTGGGGGTGGTCAGCTCTGCCGGCGGCGGGATGTCCGCATGCTTCATCAGCTTCCACTGCTGCCCGTAGGCAATGGCCTCAGCCTCGGTGTCGAAGGTGAAGTACTTGCGCCCGTTCGGAAGCGATGGGTGCCTCAGCCCTATTTCCCACTTCCCGGATGGCTTCAGTCTGGGTTTTGCCATGCCACATCTCCGTCGTGTCAACGAGATGGATCATCGCATGATCTGATCGAGATTTAGCCGCCATTTTGTGGCGTCTGCAGGTACTCCTGAGGCGTTTCTCCGCCTCTATGAAATCAATAAGTTATTGATTTATATAGTCTTCAAGAACAAAGGCAAACGCAACGATCAGCTACAAGATCGAGCTGATCCAGCGCGCGGAGAAGGACGCCGGTCAGGGCCTGCGTTGAACCCCGCCTGACCACGGACGCAAAAAAGCCCGGCATGCCGGGCTTTTTCATGGGCGTTCAGACCGTGCTCAGGGCGCGATCATCACTTCCACACGGCGCGCTTCGGCGTTGTTGCCGGTGCCGGTGGTCTGCTCGGGCTTCTTCAGCTCCAGCGCGCCTTCGGCCACGCCCGCGCCCACCAGGGCGTTGCGCACGGCGATGGCGCGCTGCTTGGCCAGCTCGGCGTTGAAGGCCGGGTCGCCGGTCGTGTCGTGGAAGCCCGACAGCACCAGCTTCTTGCCGGCCTTGGCGGCGGCGATCGCTTCGCCCAGCGCGTCGAGCGCACCGGCGGCCAGGTCGGCCTTGCCGGACGCGAAGTAGAACTTCACCACGCCGTTTTCCACCACCACGCTGGCGTCGTCGCCCACCGGGGCCGCGGCGGTGGCGGCAGGGGCTGCCACGGCGGCCGTGCCGGCGCTGGGCGCCGAACCGCGCGACTTGTGGATACCGATGCCCAGGGCAAGGCCTACCGCCAACACCACCACGCTGACCAGCAGCAGGGCCACAACGCGGTACTCGGGTTCGTCATCCTGAGAGGACATGGGAAACACTCCGTGAAGAATAATGAGGAAAGAACTCGACAAAGATTGTAAATGGCCGACCGTGACACCCTGAGGGCGCGCGCGCTCCACGACCCTGCCCTGAGAAACGGCGCGCAGATGATGGCCGACACGCTGGCGCAGTGGCGCGCGCAGGGGCCGCGCCCCGATCTCTGGGTGTTCGCCTACGCCTCGCTGGTCTGGCGCCCCGAATTCGAGGCCGCCGAGCAGCGCCCGGCCCACGTGCGCGGCTACCACCGCTGCCTGCAGATGTGGAGCCGCGTCAACCGGGGCACCTACGAATGCCCGGGCCTGGTGTTCGCGCTGATGCCCGGCGGCAGCTGCGCCGGCCTGGCCCTGCGGGTGCCGCACGATCAGGTCGAGGCCCTCATGCCGGTGCTGTGGGCGCGCGAGATGCCCAACCCGGTCTACGACCCGAGATGGGTGCATTGCGACACACCCCAGGGCCCGGTGCGCGCGCTGGCCTTTACCCTTTCGCGCCGCAGCCCCAGCTACACCGGCACGCTGAGCGACGAGCGCTACCGCGAGATCTTTGCCCGCTCCTGCGGGCGCTACGGCACCACGCTGGACTACGCGCGCCAGACCTTCGAGGGCCTGCTGCACCACGGCATCCACGACCGGGCGCTGCAGAAGCTGCTGGCCCTCGCCGATTGACCCAGCACAAGGCCCCACCCGGGCACCGCTTCTATACTGCCCGCATGAACATCGCCGACCTGCGCAAGAGCTACGAAAAGGCCGAACTCAGCGAGTCGGCCTCGCACGCCGACCCGCTGCAACAGTTCGACCAGTGGCTCAACGAAGCCATCCGCGGCGAGGTGCCCGAACCCAACGCCATGACGCTGGCCACCGTGGGCCCGGACCTGCGCCCGAGCACGCGCATCGTGCTCATCAAGGGTTACGACGAGCGCGGCATCGTCTGGTACACCAACTACCAGAGCCGCAAGGGCCGCGAGCTGGCGGGCAACCCGTTCGCCGCGCTGCAATTCCACTGGGTCGAGCTCGAGCGCGTGGTGCGCATCGAAGGCACGGTGGAAAAGGTGAGCGACGAAGAAAGCGACGCGTACTTCCACAGCCGCCCGCTGGACAGCCGCATCGGCGCCTGGGCCAGTCCGCAGAGCGAGGTGATCGAGAGCCGCACGGTGCTGGTGACCAATGCCGCGAAGTACGGCGCGCAGTTCCTGCTGAAACCGCCGCGCCCGCCGCACTGGGGCGGCTACCGCCTCAAGCCGGAGAACTGGCAGTTCTGGCAGGGCCGCAAGAGCCGCCTGCACGACCGGCTGCGCTACACCGCGCAGGCCGGCGGCGGCTGGCTGCGCGAGCGGCTGGCGCCCTAATCCCGCTTTTCGATGCGCTGAGCCGCCACCGCATCCAGCATGGCGGCGCTCACGCGCTGTGGGGCGATCTCGGCCAGAGGCACCAGCACGAAGGCCCGCTCACCCATGCGGGGATGCGGCACGGTGAGCCGCGGGGAGTCGATGCGGGCCTCGCCGTAAAGCAGCAGATCCAGATCGAGCGTGCGCGGGGCGTTGCGGTAGGGCCGCTCGCGGCCGGCCGCCAGCTCGATGGCCTGCAAGGCACCCAGCAAGGCCGGCGCGCTGAGCGTGGTGGTGATCTCGGCCACCGCATTGAGGTAGTCCGGCCCGCTGGAATCCACCGGCGCCGTGCGGTACAGGCTGGAAACGCTCTGGACCCGCACACCGGCCACGGCATTCAGGGCCGCGAGCGCCTCGCGCAAGGCCTTCGCGGCATCGCCGAGATTGGCGCCCAGGGCCACATAGGCCGTGACCTCAGCCGCCCGCCTCGTCTGCACCACCGCCCTCCACCGGCCCGGTGCCGTTGGGCTTGCGGCGACGGCGGCGGCGCTTCTTGGCCGGGGCCGAGCCGTCGCCCGACGGCGTGTCGTCGGACGGCGCATCCTCGCCCTCTTCGCCTTCAACGCGGCGGAAGCGCGGGTCCACGTCACCCACCTCGTCGGCGGCGGCCGCCGCGGCCGGGTGGTCCGCGTCCGTGCGCTTGACGCGCCGCGCCTTGCTCGCACCGGGCTTGGCCTGGTTATCGCGCCGTTGCGCGTCCACCATGTCCTCGCGCATGGCATCGCTCGCCGTGCTGAAGGTTTCCCACCAGTGCGCGAGTTCTTCCTCGACCTCGCCCACCTGCCCACGCAGGCGCAGGAAGTCGAAGCCGGCGCGGAACCGCGGCTGCTCGACCAGGCTGAACGGCGAGGTGCCCACGCGCTTGTCGAAGCGCGGCTGCATCATCCAGATCTCACGCATGTCCGCGCCCAGCTTGCCGCGGCCCGACACGTCGCCGATGCGGGCCTCGAAGGCATCGTCCACCGCCGCCTGCAGGGCCGCGAAAGGCGCCGGCGGGCGCTGGTTCGGGCGCGGCGTGAGGTGCTGGTTCCAGGCCTTGCGCACGTCGGCCCAGAGCACGCAGGCGAGCAGGAAGCTCGGCGCCACCGGCTTGCCTTCGCTCACGCGGCGGTCGGTGTCCTGCAAGGCCAGCTTCACGAAGTCGTCGTCGGCGCGCTGCACGACGATGTCGAGCAGGGGATAGATGCCGGTGCCCAGGCCCACGGCCTTGAGCTGCTCGATGCTGGCCAGGGCATGGCCCGTCTGCAGCAGCTTGAGCATCTCGTCGAACAGGCGGCTCTGCGGCACGTCGGCCAGCAGCGTGCGCGAGGAGGCCAGCGGCGCCAGCGTCTTGGCGTCGAAGGTGAAACCCAGGCCGCTGAGCTTGGCCGCGAAACGCACGGCGCGGATGATGCGCACCGGGTCTTCGCGGTAGCGCGTGGCGGCGTCGCCGATCATGCGCAGCGTGCGCTTCTTGGCGTCGCGGATGCCGTGGTGGAAGTCGACCACGGTCTGCGTTTCCGGGTCGTAGTACATCGCGTTGATGCTGAAGTCGCGCCGGGCCGCGTCCTGCTCGATCGGGCCCCAGACGTTGTCCCGCAGCACGCGCCCGCTGGCGTCCACCGCGTGCTTCATGCCCGCGAGTTCACCCTTGCTGGTGCGTTCGTTGCCCGCCACCTGCTCGGCGGCGGTGTTGTCGAGGTAGGCACGGAAGGTCGAGACTTCGATGACCTCGTGCTCGCGCCCCCGGCCATAGACCACGTGCACGATGCGAAAGCGCCGGCCGATGATGAAGGCGCGGCGGAACAGGCCCTTGACCTGCTCGGGCGTGGCGCTGGTGGCCACGTCGAAGTCCTTGGGCCGCAGGCCCAGCAGCAGGTCGCGCACCGCGCCGCCCACCAGGTAGGCCTCGAAGCCGGCCTGCTTGAGGGTGTGCACCACGTCCAGCGCGCGCTGGTCCACCAGCGAGCGGTCGATGCCGTGCACGCTGGCCGGCACGTCTTCGCGCTTGCCGAAGGGATTGGCACGGCGGCTGGAAGGGGCGCTGTTCTTGCCCAGCAGCCGATCGATGAATTTCTTGATCATTCGAATAGGTTCAGTGTGCGCCAGCCCCGTTCAAGGGCAATGGCGCGGAGCCGGGCATCCGGGTTGGTGGCCACGGGCTCGTTGACTTTTTCCAGCAGCGGCAGGTCGTTGATCGAGTCGCTGTAGAAAGTGCTGTGCTGCACGCGCGACCAGTCCAGTCCCCGTGCGGCCAGCCATTGTTCCACACGGGCGATCTTGCCCTCGCGGAACGACGGTGTGCCCCGGATGGCGCCGGTGGGTTCGCCGCGCGCGTCGCGTTCGAGTTCGATGGCGATCAGCTCGTCCACACCCAGGGCCCGGGCGATCGGGCGGGTGACGAATTCGTTGGTCGCGGTGACGATGACGACGGTGTCGCCGGCCGCCTGGTGGCGCCGCAGCAGCGCGCGCGCGGGCTCGTGCATCGCGGGCTCGATCACCTCGCGCATGAACTGCTCGTGCGCCTTCTGCGACACCGCCATGCCGTGCTCGCGCACCGCCTCGATGGCGAATCGCACGTAATGGTGGATGTCGAGCGTGCCGGCCTTGTAGTCGGCATAGAAGCCGGCGTTGGCCTGCGAGAAAACCTGGGCATCGCGCCAGCCGAGCGAGACGGTGAACTCGCCCCAGGCGTAATCGGAATCGAGCGGGATCAGGGTGTGATCCAGATCGAAGAGGGCCAATCTCATTCGTTTTCCAACATGGATTTGATCAGGGGAATGGTGATGGCGCGCTGCGTGCGCAGCGCGTAGGCGTCGAGCTGGTCGAGCAGCATCATCAGGCTGGAGAGGTCGCGCGAGAAGCGGCGCAGCATGAAGTCCATCACCTCGTCGCTCAGGAACACGCCCCGGTCGTCGGCGGCGCGGCGCAACACAGCGCGGCGCTCGGTTTCGCTCAGGGCCTGCAGCTGGAACACGTGGCCCCAGCCCAGGCGGGTGCGCAGGTCCTCGCGCAGGCGCAGGTCGGCCGGCGGGCAGGTCGCCGCCGCCAGCACCCAGCGCGACGTGCCGTGCGCCGGGCTCTGCGCGTTGACGAACCAGTTGAAGGCCGCCGCCTGCTGGGCCGCCGTGTAGAGGTGGCAGTCGTCGAGCAGCACCGCGTCCCACTGGTCGTCGAACTCGGTCGGGTCCAGCACGCTGGCGTCCAGCCAGCCCACGCGGCTGCCCTGCTCGCGCAGGGCTTCGCGCACGGCGCGCAGGAGGTGGGTCTTGCCGCTGCCGCTCTCGCCCCACAGGAAGGTGGGGACCGGTGAACGCAGCGGGTTGCTGGCCCACAGGCGCAGGTGCTCGATCGCGGACTCGTTGCCGGCCCCGACGAAATTGGACAAGGTGGGCAGCGGCGCAAAACCGATGTCCAGCGCCATCTGCCTCATGGGGGTGGGTCCGGTGCTCATGCCTCAGGGCTTCCTGGCGCCGCGCGCGGGCCGTCAAGGTACAGGGCGCTGGCCATGTAGCGCTGGCGCAGGCGGCGGATCGCCACCAGCAGCACCGCGCTCGCGGGCAGCGCGATGAGCACGCCCACGAAGCCGAACAGGTGGCCGAAGGCCAGCAGCGCAAAGATCACGGCGATGGGGTGCAGGCCGATGCGCTCACCCAGCAGGCGCGGTGTGAGATACAGGCTTTCCACCACCTGGCCCACGCCGTACACGGCGGCCACCAGAGCCACGCCCAGCACGGTCTGGAATTCGAGCAGCGCGGCCAGCAGGGCCAGCACCAGGCCCAGGCCGAAGCCCAGGTAGGGCACGAACACGGCCAGGCCGGTGAACACCCCGATGGGCAAGGCCAGGTTCAGGCCGACGAGCGCGAGCGCCACGGTGTAGAACACCGCCAGCACGCCCATCACCAGCAGCTGCCCACGCAGGTACTGGCCGAGCACGCCGTCGGTCTCGTCCAGAAAGCTCTGCACGCTGTCGCGCCAGCGCGGCGGAATCAGCGACTTGGTGCGCTCGACCAGGTTGTCCCAGTCCAGCAGCAGGTAGTAGGCCACGATGGGCATGAGGAACAAGTTGCCGAACACCGCCGCCAGCGCGCTGCCGCCGATGCGCAGGGAGGCGAGCAGGCTCTCCAGGATCTCGCCCTCGTGCCCGGACACCAGCTTGGTCAGCCAGCCGCGCACCAGGTTCACGTCCACCGACAGGCTCACGCCAAAGCGCCCGGCCAGCGGCGTGAGCCAGGCATTGAGGCGGTTGAGCAGCTCGGGCACCTGCTCGCGCAGCAGCGGCACCTGCTTGGTGATGACGGGCACGATGAGCAGCAACACCGCCAGCAGCACCAGCATCAGCAGGGTGATGGCCAAGCCGGCGCCCAGCCAGCGCGGCACGCCCTTGCCGTGCAGGCGCTCGACCAGCGGGTGCAGCGCGTACGCCAGCACGGCGGCCAGCAGAAAGGGCATCAGCACAGGGGCCAGCAGCGAGAGCAGCAGCCAGATGACGACCGCGATCGACGCCCACAACAGGGCTCGGATCTGGTTGGAAGTCAGGGGCATGGGGCGGGGG
>NZ_JBWKZH010000047.1:0-46645 GCF_059424305.1 Hydrogenophaga sp. GW456-12-10-14-TSB4
ACAACCTCCAGCGCCAGCGCCTACGCCATTGCCGGCGCCAAGCTGAGCACCACCGTGATCGGCGCCATGAACAGCGCTACCGCGGACGTGATGGGCAAGGTCACGGAAAAGTCCGACGCGACCACGTCGTCACTGGGTGCGGCCAGCCTCGCCGCGTCGGGCGGTGCTGTCAGCGTCACCAGCCCGAGCTTTGGCGCAGGCCAGTTGGGCGGTTTGGCGGTTACCGGCTCCAAGCTCGTCGACCTCACCGGCACTGGCGACATGAACCTGACCGGCCTGACCAGCGCGGCGACCACCAGCGCGTCGAACAAGGTCTCCGAACTGCAGGCCATGGACGTCTTCAACTCGGCCATCAACGTCGCCGCCCTGGACGCCAGCATCAAGGTCGCCGCAACGGTGGACTCCAGTGCCTGGTTCCTGGGCCCCCAGACCGGTGTCGTGAACCTGTCCAACATCGAAATGGCCACCACCAACATTGGTGCTATGAACAGCAGTTTCACGCGCCTGGGCGTGAAACTGGGCAACTGATGAGGGCTTGACGTTCCCAGGCCCTGCTCCGGCAGGGCCTGGGGCGGGCGCAGGCGCGCGAATGCAGCGCCGACCTGCGCCACCACCGTCGTTGCCATGGCCGGCGCGGGTGACTGCACCTGCGCCTGTCCCTGGGTTCGCATGCCTGTTTTCCCGGCCTCAACGCCACTCCCATTTTTAAGAAGTTCCTCCATGAGCCAGCCCGCCACGAGTCCGAGCACGATGCCCCTGCGTGCGCCGGCCCTCACCGCCAGCCCCCTGTCGCAACCACACGGCATGCCTTTGGCAGGGCCCATGCAGACGCTCAAGCGGTCCCTGAACACCGTGCAGGTGAAGAAGCCCGAAGACGCCGAAGACGACCCCGTCTTGCTCGCGCAGGCCCCCTCGGTGGAGCAGGAACTGCTGTCCCAGGCCGCCGCCGGCCTCCCCCCTGCCCCGCCATCCTGCCCGGTCTCCGAACCCGGGGTCGCCGACGCTTGCGGCCCCTCAGGTGCCGCCGATGCGCACCCCGCGGGCGGCGCACTGTGGCCGCTCGGACTGCTGCCCCTGCTGGGCGCGGGTGGTGGTGGTGGTGGTGGTGGTGGCCAGACCGGCCCCACCAGCATCTATCCCAAACCCCCCGCCACTCCGCCGGGCACTGTCCCTGGCCCCACTAACATCAACACGCCGCTGAGCGTTTTGCACCCGATCGATACCAGCGCCGACAACGGCAAGACCGTGGCGGACTTCGATTCCAATCAGGCCAACGCGGTGTTTCGGGTGCTCAAGGTGGTGGACGCGGCCTCCGGCGCCACCATTCCGGGGCGCGCGGCCGAGGGCAGCGGCCCCTACAACCCGGCCACCTACCCCGGCACCGATCCGGCGAGCAACCCCTGGTTCTACCTGGACACGAGCACCGGCATCGTTTCGCTGACGGCGGCCGGTGCCAATGCCCAATGCATCGGCCAACGCTACACCGTCACCGTGCAGGCGACGGCCAACGGTCTGGACAGCGAGCAAGGGCAGATGACTTTCACGCTGGGTGCGCCCACCAGCGGTGTGCAGTACCACCTCGCGCACGCGGCTGCGGAGCCGTACCCCAGCCTTTCCATCGAGGGGGCCGTCACTGCCTATGACGTGCTGACTGTGGACCAGGGGGCCGCCGCATTCACGCATATGCAGGTATTGCCTGCCAACCATGGGTTGCTTGGCCAATTCAACTCGCTCTACCTACAGGTGGGCAACGCCTTTGCCGAAGTGGTTAACCATTTCGACGCGAGCCGTGGTGTGGGGTCCGGTGCCCTGGAGTACCTCACCTTCACCAACAGTGGCACCTACTACGGCTACGACTTCGGCACCGCCAACGGCCTCAGCTACTACCGCGTGCAGGGAGCCGAATCGAGCGATGAAAGCCCCGTTGTCAACGGCACGGCCTGCGCGGACCTGCTCTATGGCTCCACGGCCAACGACGGCCATGCCGAAACATTCAATGGGGGCGCGGGCAACGACCTGATATTTGCCGATCCGCTCAACTCCGGCCGTCCGGGAAGCTGGATCGACGAGACCTTCGGCTTGGTGGACACGCTCAATGGCGGTGACGGAAACGATTTGCTGGTCGGCGGTGGCGGGAGCGACGTGCTGAAAGGTGGATCGGGCAACGACGTGCTGATCGGTGGCTATGGCATCGACGAGCTCACCGGCGGTGCCGGTGCCGACACCTTTGTCTTGAACGCCGCTCCCGGAGCCGCCCACGCCGACACCCTGGTGGACTTCGTGGCTGGTGAAGACCGCATCTATCTGGATCGGTCCATTTTCAGCGACGCGAATCCCCTGAACCATCTGGCCTACGACGCAGGATCGGGCGCGGTGACGTACGACGGCTTGCTCATCGCCACGCTGCTCAACCACCCGACCCTGGCGCTCGACCAGACCAATTTCATCATCGCCTGAGTGCCGCGCGACGAAAGGACCCCACACACATGAAGACGCTCACGATCTGTACCTTGTTCATCGCCGCCTGGCTGGCTTCGGGCTGCGCCGTGTCGCGCGGCAACCATCAGGACGAGACGCCGCCGCGCCTGGTGACGCGTGGCAAAACCGTGGCCTGGGATCGCGGAGAAGCCTTTGGCCCCGTGCCCCTGCAATTGGCCTCGCTGGCCGCGATGCATTGCGCCTCGCTGAACACCCAGGATGTGAAATGGCAGGTCGAAGGGTTTCATGCGCGGGCGCAGGACTTTGACGGCAAGACTTTCCCCGGTGGGGGTTATTTCTGCAAGCCCAGGCAGCGCTCGAACTGACCGCAGCTCGCACCCCAATCCAAGGCTTTCGCCCAGACAACATGTACCTAGAGCACTTCGGCCTGCAGGCTTTCCCGTTCTCCATCACGCCGAGCACCCAGTTCTTTTTTTCGTCGGAAACCTCGCAGGAGGCGCTCAACACGCTGCTGATCGCGGTGTCGATGGGCGAGGGCTTCATGAAGATCACCGGGGAGGTCGGCACCGGAAAGACCATGCTGTGCCGCAAGCTGTTGGGAGCACTGGGTGAGGAGTACGCCGTGGGCTACATCTTCAACCCTTACCTGGAGCCACTGGCTCTGTTCATTGAGCTGGCGGCAGAACTGGGTCTGCCACGACCCGTGCCTGAGGGGATGACACAGCACGAAATTCTCAACGCGCTGACGCGGCGGGTGCTAGAGCTCAACGACAGTGGCAAGCGGGTGGTCATCTGTCTGGATGAAGCGCAGGCCATGCCGATCGAGACGCTGGAGGCACTCCGGCTGCTGACCAACCTGGAGACGGAGAGCCGGAAACTGCTGCAGGTCATCATTTTTGGCCAGCCTGAGCTCGACGAACGCCTGAACCACCCTTCGGTGAGGCAACTGCGCCAACGGATTACCTTCCACTATCACCTCAAACCCTTGAGCCACTCCGAGTTCAGCTACTACGTGCAACACCGCCTAGCCGCGGCCGGCTACCGGCGTGGCCAGTTGTTCACGCCCCTGGCGCTCTGGATGCTGCGGCGAAAGTCACGCTGCGTGCCTCGCCTGATCAATGTGCTGGCGAACAAGGCCATGATGTCGGCCTATGGCAAAGGCAGCCGTCTGGTCGGGCTGAAGGAGGTGGTGCACGCGGCGGATGACACCGATTCGGTGCTGGGTGCCAGACCCAAGCGCACGGCGTCGCGCTTATTGGGCGCGCTGGTCTTGGCAGGCGTGGCTGTGGTTGCCGCATGGGCGTACCGTTCATGAGCCTGATCAACGACATGCTCAAAGATCTGGAGTCGCGCGAGCGGGGCCAGGATCGCCAACGTGCACCGGCCGCAAGTCAGTATCCGTCAGAGGCTCGGCTGGCCTCGCCTTCCTGGGCTAGTCCATCCTTGCTGTTTCAAAGTGCGCTGGTCTGCCTGGTGGTGGGTGTCGCTGTGGGATGGATGGTGCGGCAGCAGGGCGCCACACCGGACCGCGCAGCGTTGCCCGAGCGCGCCGCGCCGCGCCCAGTGCAAGGCGTAGCGACAGCGGTGGATACCGCGGAGCTGGGTCAAGCCGCGACGGATTTTGCAGCGGCCACGGGGACGCCATCGGTAGCCTCCCCTAGCGAGTTGCCGCCGTCCGAGCGAAGCACAATGGCTTCGGCGTCGGGAGTGGAAGGCCCTTTGCCTGAGCGACCGCTTGCTGCTGCGGCGGCAACACGCCCCCTGCCATTGAGGGCGACCACATCGGTGTCTCCAAGCGTGGCCGCTGTGTCCTCGCCGCCTTCGAAGGCCAGCCCGACCCCAGCGCCCGTTCGCACTACGTCTGCCAACGTTCCCGGTTCCGAAACCCGAGCAATACAGGCTGCCACTGCGGTGAGGCCTGTTGCTGAGACCCCGCCGTCAAGCACCGTGAAGTCTCGCGTTGCTGCGGGCGACAACGTGAACGGGTCAGGAACGGGGCACGTTCCAGCGAAGGATATGCTGGCGCTCAAGGCGGAACAAAAATTCCAGCAAGCGCTGAACGAACACAAGCAGGGGGCGCAGGAGCCGGCATTGAGCCTGTTGCGGGAGTCGCTCGACCTGAACCCCCAGCACGCGCAGGCTCGACTGGCCTTGGCACGACTGCTGGTCGAGCGCAAGCAGTCCGCCGCTGCGGCCGATGTGCTCGGGGACGGTCTCATGCTTTCCCCGCAGCAGACCCTCTACATGCTGGCGTTGGCACCGTTGTGGATTCAGGCGGGTCAACAGGAAGACGCGATGACTTTGTTGGCGCAGGGGTTGAAATCAGCCAGCGGCGACCCGCAATTTCATGCGTACTACGCATCGCAGTTGCTGCGACTCAAGCGCCACGCCGATGCTGAGATGCACTACCGCATTGCGTTGCGAGGAGATCCGAGCAAGGCCGACTGGATGGTCGGTTTGGGTTTGTCGCTGCAGGCGATGGGGAATACCCGAGAGACGATTGAAGTGATGCGGCGAGCGAGTGAGAGCGGTCAGCTCTCCAAAACCAGCAAGGATCTGGTGGATCAAGTCATTGCCAAGCTGCAGTCCCAAGCACCTTGATGGACCACCCGCATCTCACAATGGCCTGGGGCCGAACCCAGATCCTCTGGCCTTGTGGACCTCGTGCAACTTCACGACGGCTGGATGCCGTGAGCCAGCGTAGATGCGCGCCGAGCACGTCTGTGATGGCCGGCGCGCCACCCTTGTAGGGAACGTGGTTCATCGAGGCACCTGCGGTGGACTTGAAGAGTTCCGTGGTCAGGTGGCTGGAACTGCCCACGCCGGTGGACACGTAGTGCAACGGATCGGGCCCAGCCTTGGTCAGCTCCACCAGTGCTCGTAAGCTCATGGCCGGCACCTAGGGATGCACTACCACCACCAGCGCCGATGCCCAACCTTTTCTTGGCTTGGGCAAGCCCTGATGCACTGGCCAGGGGCGTGTAGGTGCCCGTCTCCATCAGGACGGGGATGTCCCTGCGGTTGTCGGCGCTCATGCGGCTCATCCCCACCTCCGACCAGTCGCTGCCCGAGTTCGCGGTCAGGCTGCTGCGCATCTGCCGCGTGCGCTCCAGCAAACTGCCCGGAATGGCGCCGTCGTATTTCTTCTCGTAGATCGCCTTCGTGGCATCTGCAAGCGGCAACCAGGGCGTGCCATCGGGCGCGGTCTTGGTGTCGAGGCGCTGGTTGATGCTGCTCTCCAGGATCGCGGCCAAGTTCGCCATCAGCTCGTCTGGGGGCAAGCTGCGCGATCAAGTGGTCGAGGCGGCGCAGCAGCTCGGGAATGCGCGCGGCGAAGGCCTCGATGCTTTCACCCGCTGCAATGGCCTTGTTCAACTCGACCATAGGTCTCGTCGCCGCTGATGCAGACCTCTTCAACCTGGGGCGTCTTCCTGAAGCTCTCTGCCGATCGGCCACGAAGACATGGCGGGCAGCCAAAGCAACGCAGCGGCTGTTCGGTTGACACAGGTCAAATCATCCTGGCGGCATTTTGGGTTCAATGGTCCGGCGGTTTATATGCGATACGTTACTTCATTGATAAAACAGCTCGCGTTGTAGACCGTTTCCAACTGACATTGAAAGGAAACCACATGAGCACCACCGCAACCGATCGCACCTCATTCCAGCCGCCCGCCGGCATGAGCCTGGCCCAATGGATGAAGACTCGCCTGGCCACACGGGCCACCAGGCGCTATGACTGGGAAGCGCTGAAGTTCCAGGCCGACCTGGACCCCAAGTACCGTCGCGCGCAGATGCGGTATGTCGGTACCGGCGCCACCGGCGTGGCCAGCGACGCCAATACCGTGCAAGCCGAGCACTTCACCTTCTCCACCATGATCCTGCCGGCGGGTGCGGAAGGGCCATTGCACATTCACACCGATGTTGAAGAGGTGTTCTTCGTGCTGCGAGGTCGCGTCAAACTGATCGCCGAACTGAACGGCGAGTCTTGGGAGGCCGAAGCAGGCGAACGAGACCTCATCTCGTGGCCAGTGGGCGTGTACCGCGGCGTGATCAACATCGGCGATGAAGAAGCCTTGATGTGCGTCATCGTTGGCGCGTCCAAGCCTGTCACACCCACCTATCCGCCCAGTCACCCCCTGTCCCAGGTCGAGCGTTGAGTCGCGGGCCTCGATCTCGAGCATTCGTCCATCTCAGCGCCTGCTTTGCGCAGCCTGCGCCACCGCCCAGGTATCCCTACCCGGCACAAGGCCGGAGCACCCCGCTGAATACACCTGCTTCGATGACCTGCCTTGAAGGCTCAACGCGAAGGCGCCGCTGGATCCGGGTTCGAGCTCCTATGTGGCATGAACCCCATGCTCATGGAGATTTCCTCGGCCGCGCCGACAACAAGCGGGATGACCTGTTCGACCATGTACTTGTCCGAGAACTTCTGAACGATGGACGTGGCGTTGATGGCGGCAACGACGTCACCCTTGCGATCGTGAACCGGCGCGGCAATCGACCTCACACCGGGATGAAACTCCTCGTCCGTGAACACGTAGCCCTGTTCGCGGGACGTCTTCAGCATCTGGCGAAAGGCCGCGGGCTCCGTGATGCTGCGTGGCGTGCTGGCAGGCAACTCGGCCTTGCCGATGAGCGCATCGATCTGGTCGTCGTCCATCTCCGACAGCAGCGCGCGCCCCAGCGAGGTCACATGCGGCGGCACGCGCGAGCCCACATGGATGTTCACCGCCGGCACGACGGACACGCGGGCGCTGGCGATGTAGACCACTTCGCCTTGTTCGAGGATGCCCATGTGCACGGACGCACCGAGCGCGTTCTTCAGGCGGTCGAGGACCGGCTGCGCCAGTTCCAGCAGAGACAGCCCGCTGAGGTAGGAGTAGCCCAGGGTCATGGTCAGCGAGGTAGGGCGGTACCGCTTCGAGCCCTCCTGCCGCACCAGGTACCCCATCTGCTCCAGGGTGTAGACGTAGCGGTACGGCTTTGTGCGGCTCCACCCCAGCTTTTGTGCGATCTCGGTCAGCGTCAGTCCGCTGTGCTCACCGTCAAAAACCCGCAGAACCGCCATGCCTTGGTAAAGCGCCTCCACCCATGAGGAGCTCTTGTCCGCCTGATCGGTGTTGTGATGGGTACCCTGCGGTTCTGTGGTCATGTCGCTCAATCGATGGATGGCAAGGGCGGATCGCCTGTCGGTCAACCCGGGAGTGTATTGACACCCGCTGGCCGAAAGACCCGGGCATGTTCGATCGCCCACTCAGAGAACGTCTTTGGCGCCTGTCCGACCACGTCAAAGAAGTCGGTCGTCACGCAGGGGGTCTCTCGCGTCGTTTTTTCCATGTAGGCCACCAGGCGACGAGCCACTTCGGCGGGCATCGGGGCAGGCGCCCGGGTCATGCGGTCGATCGCGGCTTCCACGGTGATTTCGCGGCATTCGATGTGCTGGCCGATCGCCTGAGCGATCGCCGCCACCTGGTCACGGATGGACAGCGGCGCGGGCCCGGTGAGGAGGAGCGAACGGTCGCGGAAGGCCTCCCTGTCGAGCACCGCCATGACAGCGATGCGCGCCACATCATCCTCGTGGATGGGGTTGCGCAGCGAGGCCGGGTACGGCACCGACACGCATCGGTGCGCCCGGATCTCTTCGGCCCAGGACAAGCTGTTGGAGGCCAGCGTGTCCGGCCGCAGCCAGGTGCCGATCAGTCCCGCGTCCCGCACATACCGCTCCATCCCCCGGTGCCGCTCGGCGACGGGGTTGCGGGCATCCGGCGCCACCTTGACCACGGAGGCGGAAGACAGCAGCACGATGTGGCGCACGCCTTGCTCGGCAGCGATTTGCAGCAGCCGGGCGTCGAGGCGCGCGGGCGTGTACAGGAAGACGGTCTCCATGTCCGCGAATGCGCGCGCCATGCTGGCCAGGTCGTCGAAATCGCCCTGGACATGCTCGGCATCCGTCCACGGCGGGCCCGTCGGGCCGCGCACCAGAAGGCGCAGCCGGGGCACCCGCCCTGCGAGGCGCAGCGCCACGCTGCGGCCAATGCTGCCCGTCGCACCGGTAACGAGGCAGGCGCCCATGCTCAGGCGCGCGCGAGCACGGTGTCGTAGGCCGCGGCCAGCGCATCGGCCGATCGGCCGCGCCAGGCCACGACGCCATCCGGCCGCACGAGCATGGCCTCGTCCGAGGCCAGCCGGATCGGGTCCACCGAGTCGACGACCGTCACGCGTTGGGGGATCGATTTCCGGTCGGCGATCGCCTGGGCCTGGCTGGCCATGAGGGCATCGGCCGTGTACAGCTGGAACTGCGGTGTCAGGTGGTGGCGCGTGTTGATGGACGCCGTGCCCACGGAAAGCATGGCGTAGGGCACGCGGGCGCCGGGGTTGCCCGTGGGCGTCGCGGGGTCCTCGAAGGGGTCCGTGGCCGACGGCACGGCCTGCCCAGGCGACTTGACGAAGGCCCCGTCCGCGCACAGGTAGCCAAACATCATCTTCGCGTGGTCGATGGGTTCGCCCAGCAAGGTGCCCAGGTTTTTCATGTCCCGCCGCTCGGCCAGGTTGGCCGCTTGCCAGGTGCACACGATCTCGGCGTAGGGGCGGCGCTCGGTGTCGTACGACTCGAGCAAGGCCGGCCCGGCGATGCCGCGCAGCACATAGGCCAGCTTCCAGCCGAGGTAGAAGCCGTCCTGCATGGCCGTGTTGCCGCCCTGCCCGCCGGTGGGGGGCATGACATGCGCGGCGTCCCCAGCCAGGTAGACACGCCGGGTGCTGAGGCGATCGGCGATGCGGTGCGAGTAGTTGTAGGTGGTGTCGCCGGTCACCTCGAACTCGATGTCGTCCATGCCCAGAAGAATCCGGATCAGGCGGCGCGTTTCTTCGGGGGTGCGGTCAGGGTCGGCGGAGAAGTTGCCGACCCACTGGTTCGGATCGTCCGTGCTCACCAGAATGCCCGAGCCGTCCGGCAGCGCGGGGTTCTTCACGTAGTGGATGGTCATCGAATTGCCACCGGCCCAGCGGGAGAGGTCGGCGTTGAAGCGCACGGCGGTGACCGCCTTGAGATGCCCCACACCATGGTGGCCGATGCCGACCTGCTCTGCGATCGCACCGCGGATGCCATCGCAGGCCACCAGGTACTTCGTCGACTCGGTGCTGGCCGCGCCCGTCCGCAGGTCCCGCAGCTCAAGCTCGACCCGGTCGTCGAGCTCCCGGATGCGCTCGCAGGTCCGTTCAAACCGGATCTCGACACCGAGGTCCTGGGCGCGCCGCAGCAACGCGGCTTCGGCGCGCGCCTGGCTCGCCATGCCGGGCACTTCGGGCGAGTACTTCGAGAAGTCGGGCCGGTGGGCGATGTGGTCGTAGATCACCTTGCCGGTCAGGCTTTCGGAGACCACCGAGGTGATGCCCGGTTTGCCGGGCGGCCGGGCCGCGCGGATCGCGTCCGTGATGCCGGCCACCCGCAGCATCTCCATGCTCACCGGGTTCTGGCCGCGCGCCTTGGGGAGGATGGAGGTGGAGGCGTTGCGCTCGATCACCACCGCGCGCACCCCATTGAGCGCCAGGAAGACCGCGGTCGACAGGCCGGCTAGGCCTGCGCCCACGATCACGACATCGTGTGTTTCCAGTTTCATAAATGCTCCAGACAAGAAAACCGCCGTTACAGGCTCACCCCGCGTTCCCAGAACACAGCCCGGGTGCGCAGGTAGACGATGAGCCGATCGGCCAACAGACCGAACAGCCCCAGGACCACGATCACCGCGAACGCCGATGCGGTGTCGAAATACGAGGAGTAGCGTGAGATGAGGTAGCCCAGGCCCTTGGACTCCCCGATGAACTCGGTCACGCACATGACGATCAGCATGATGGGCGTGGCCACCCGCAACCCGGTGAGCAGGTAGGGCAACAGCGAGGGCAACAGGACATCACGGACCATGCGCAAGGGACCGACCTCGTTGTTCTCGGCCAGCCACAACAGGTTGCGCGGCACGGCACGGGTCCCCGCGTACATCTGCACGAAGATGGGGAAGAAGCACTCGAGGCCGACCTGCACGATCTTGGACGCGCCACCGAAGCCGAAGATCAGCACCACCACCGGGTACAGGGCCAGCTTGGGCACCGGGTAGAGCATCGAAATGACCGGATGCAAAGCGGCATCCGTGTAGCGATGGCGGGCGCACAGGATGCCCACGGCCGCGCCGGCGACCAGGGCCAGCGCCAAACCCAGGAACCCCTTGGAGAGAGTGGACAGCGCGTGCTCGAACAGCTCGCCCGACTGGATCAGGTCGGCCAGCTGTCGTGCCACGTCCGGGATGCCGGGCAGCATCCGCGTGTCGCCCAGCACCGCGAAGGCTTGCCACGCCGCGAGGAACAGCACCACGCCCGTGGCCTTGGTCAGGTGCGAACGGTCGAGCCTCATGCCTTGCCTCCGAGTTCCATGCTCTGTCCTCTGCACAGACGCTGCGCCACGCGCTGCAGCACGAGATTGGAGAGGTAGCCCGCGACCGCGATGAAGAGGATGTAGGCATACATCTGCGGGTACTCGCCGTTCTGGTACGCCAGCATCACCAACGAACCCAGCCCGTCGGAGTGCCCCACCACTTCGGTGGCGACCATCAGAATGAAGGCCACCATCAGGCTGATGCGCAAACCCACCAGGGTCCTGGGCAAGCTCGCCGGAACGATCACCTCGGTGAAGGTGCGCAACCGCCCCATTTCGTTGTTGCGACTGAGCCAGAGGTACTTGGGGTTGATGCCCAGCGCGCCGCTCATGGCATTGAGATAGGCCGGGAAGAAGCAGCTCAAGGCGATGATCAGGATGCGCGAAGCGTCCGAGAAACCCAGCCAGACCGCCACCGCGGGAAACAGCGATATCTTGGGAATGGCATGGACGAAGGCCTGCAGCGTATCGAGCAGGTCGCGCACCGGTCTCGACACGCCGGACAACAAGCCCAGAACGACCCCGAATGCGGAACCGATCAGGAAGCCCGCATAGACCCGGAACAGGCTGTGTCCCATTTGGCCGATCACCTCGCCCCTGGCGAGATGGTGCCCCGCCTCGACCACGATGGCCACCGGGCCCACCAGGTAGTCGGGGAAGCGGCCGCTGCGCGCGCCCATCTCCCAGAGGATCAGCACCAGCAGCTGAAAGCCCACCGTCACGTGGAGCAGGTCGTTGACCGGCTTGAGCGTCTGAGGTTTCATGGCGTGCTCCGCTCAGACCGTCGCACCGCGTCGGATCAGGTCCCACAGATGGGCCCGGTATTCCAGAACGCGCGGATCGGACTTGGTCGCTGCGGACCTCGGCCGTGGCAGATCGATGCGGCAGGTTTCCATCACCTGACCCGGTTTGCCCCCCAGGACGACCACGCGGTCCCCCAGGAAGATGGACTCGGTGATGTCGTGCGTGATGAACACCACCGTCAACCCGGAGGTCTGCCACATGCGGGTCAATTCCTCCTGCATCTCCTCGCGTGTCTGCGCGTCGAGCGCACCGAAAGGTTCGTCCATCAGCAGGACTTCCGGCTCCATCGCCAGGGTGCGCGCCAGCGCCGCACGCTGGCGCATGCCACCGGACAGCTCATTGGGATAGGCCTTGCCGAACTTGTGCAAACCGACCTTGTCGAGGTACGCCGTGGCCCGGTCCAGCGCCTGCATCCGCGACACACCGGTCTGCTCGATCGGCCATGCGATGTTCTGCAGCACGGTCTTCCAGGGAAACAGCGTCGCCTCCTGGAACACCATGCCGAGCTTGCGACTGGGTTTGCCGATGGGTTGACCATCGAGCAACACGCGTCCCGAGGAGGCCGACTCGAAGCCGCCCAACATGTGCAGCAACGTGGTCTTGCCACAGCCGCTGGGACCGAGGATGGTGATGAACTCGCCTTTTTCTATCTGGAGGTCCACGGGACCCAATGCGTGCACGACGTGGTCGCCGCGCTTGAACTTCTTGGTGACGGACTCGATTCGAATCATCCGGTGTGCTCTGCTTCTGGTTGTGTGGAAGGGGATTGGCGTGCGACTCAACGGACGAGCGCGTACCCGCCCAAGGCCATGTCGGCGGCCTTCGGGTTGCGTCCACGCGGCAGGAAGTCGGCTTCCACCATGTCGTCGATGGTGTCGTCGATGTCCTTGAGGTCGATCTTTCCGCCTTCGGCGCGACCACCGTCCGCGCCTGCGTGCGCGGCGGCTGGCGTGAGGTAGCCCGCGGCGATCAACTTGGGATAGAAGGACTCGCGGTCCTTGGCCCAATTGGCCAAAGCCTTCTGGTAGTCGGCCCGCCAGGCACAGTAAGCCTGTGGCTGCTCTTTAACGAACTTTTGCGTGAAGAACGCCAGGGTGCTCGGATGGGCCTGTACCGTGGCCTGCATGGGGCGCATCAGCATCTCAATCCCACCTGCGGCATTGGCCTTGGCCAGAAACTGGCGGGCCAGCCATGCGACGTCGATCTGCTTGTTCCGCAGCGCTTGCTCTTGAGCCGGCGGTGGCATCGAGACGTAGGAGACGTCGTTGGGCTTCAAACCCGCGCGCCGCAGCGCACTCTTGATCCAGTACTCGCTGATGGTGTTCGGACCATAGAAGCCAATGCGCTTGCCCTTGAGTTGCTTGATGTCGGTCAGACCACCGTCTTTGAGCACGACGAATGCGCCCTGGTTATCGGTGGCGTTCGTCTCCACCACAGAGGCCACAGCACGCACATCGATGCCGACGCGCACCGCCGTGATCAACGCGGTTAGGCTGATGGAGCCGGCGTCGAGCTGCCCGGCCTGCACGGCGGTCATCCGGTCATTGGGCGCAAACAGCTTGTGGTCCAACACATAGAACTTGCCCTGGTTGGGATATTTGTCCTTGTCCGCCCACAGCAGTGCCAAAGGTTCTTCGCCCCCACCCGTTAGCCCATACCGAATGGGCACCGGCTGGGCGGGCGGTTTCTGGAAATCGATCTTGCTGCACAGATCCGCCACGGGCTGCGCTCGGACCCCATGGGTCGACACGGCCAGCAACACGGCAGCCACACCCTGGAGCAGGTGTGAACCGACAGTGGCGGCGCGAAACGAATCAGGCATGTTCATGGCGATTTCCTTTTTCGAGTTCCGTTGAGGACGGCGAATTCCAATTGTTCCGTATGCGGAACGTGTTTGCGCATTCCAAACAAATCGTATCAACCAAAAGCAGAAAGAGCGAAGATTTCTTCTTGTCCCCCTGCCGCCGGGGGATATCTCATTAGAGAAACCAGCATGTCTGGCGCATGCAGTGCCGCACCACCTTGTGCGTCTGGCGCGGCCGCTTTGGTCAATCTGAACGCTCCGGCAACAGATCGGCCAAACACCCCCTCATGGGAGAAGTCAAGAAGACCAACGTGTGGTGTCTTGAGTTAGGTGGCGATGCGTGGAAGACCCAAGACCGAGTTGGTGTTGACCGAGGACGAGCATGAGCAGTTCACGGCACTGACATTGCGGCACCAAACCGCACAAGCGCTGGCGTTGTGGGCACGCAGTTTTTGACCTGCGCCAAAGGCATCGACAAGAAGGTGGTTACCAGCCGGCAACGGGTGACGCCTCAGACCGTCTCGAAGTGGCGTACCCGATTCGTGGAACATCGGCTGGACGGACTGCTCGATGCCCCTCGACCCGGTGCACCGCGCACGATCGACGATGCGCATGTGGACGCCGTGATGGCCGAGACGCTGGAGAGCGTGTCAGACGCCGCAACGCATTGGAGTACGCGCGCCATGAGGCGCGAAGCCGGCCGGTCACAAACGGCGGTCTCTCGCATCTGGCGCGCATTCGGCCTGCAGCCCTATCGGCAAAAAACCTTCAAACGCTCCAGCGATCCGCCGGTTGTCGAGAAGGTGCGCGACATCGCCGGGCTGTACCAGGACCCGCCGCTCAAGGCCATGGTGCTGTGCGTCGGCGAGAAGAGCCACCCATTAGCCCGCGGGTCAAGAGGGGCGAGCACATTTCTGCAGGCGCCCGGTACTCCCCGGCGATGCACCCATGACCACGAGCGCACGGCACGACCACGCTATTCCCAGCGCTGGACATCAGCGGCCAGTGAGGTCGTCGTCGGCGTGGAGCGCACCAACAAGGAATGGATCGCAGTGAGAGATGCGCAGCCGTGTTGACATGACGTGACTTCTACATGAAGACGCAAATGTGATGTTGCCTCATCGCTTCACATATTTGCAGATGAGGGCAACCACGATTGGAAAAAGAGCGCTGAGTCGGGAGACTCAAAGCGCAGTGAGGCCTGAGATCAATGGATGGGCTTGGAAAGCCACCAGATTGTGGATGCCGCAAATCCTTCAATAGGGCTTGCCGAATGTTGTCGGCACTATTTCGGCACACAGCGCGCTCCATCGGAGCGCTGTGGCAAGGGTATTTGCTTCATGGCCCCACAGGCACGCACATCTTGAAGCGATGGGCTCTTTCATGTTTCGATGATCAAGCTAGCTTGTACCCAGTGCTTCATTACGTTCATTAGCATTGCCCCTGAATGTCGAGCCAACTCTTTGCCATTGCGGTACAAGATGAGAGTTGGGACGCTTCGGACGGCGTTGGCTCGAGTGGCCTGGGGGTTGGCATCGATATCGACGTTGGCGAAACGTACATGAAGCAGTTGTGCTGCAGCGGCTTCGAAATGCGGCGCCAGTGACCTAGACAGTTCGCACCAAGTTGCCGAGAACTTCACAAGTATCGGAGACCCAGTGCGCGCGATGAAACAGTTGAAGGTTGAGTCGGTTAGCGAGGCTGGTGGTGGCAGCACTGAATCGGGTTCGCAGCCGCCGTGGATCTGTTCGCAGCTCTGACGCACGTCGCTGGCCGCCGCGCAGCCTGGGACCTGCTGACGCAAGATTCTGGCCTCGGGCCGCATTTGAGAACGAGCGGGGTTTTCGCAGACAGTGCCCGGCGTCCGCACGACCTGGACTCGCGTGGTGCACACGTCCATTCCTTTGGTTTGTTACTTCGGCTTGAAAGTAACAAACACGCGCTCCGCGCAGTCTGAGCAAACCTGAGCAACTATGGTCGAACGTCGACGGCGTCGTGAAACCGAAATCCAATCCCTCGGATCGTGCTAACGGGGAGATTCAAGCCGCAGGCCTCTTCAACCTTGCGGCGCAAGCGGCGCATCTGGGTGTCCAGCCGCCGCTGGTCATATTGGAACCAGTCTTCATCCAAGGCCTTGACGATCGCCTCGCGGGTGACACAGTCACCGCCGATGGCCAGCGCTCGCAGCACCGCGTAGTCTTGACCGGACAGGGGAATTGGCTCAAAGCCGGGCGGCACAAGTTGTCTTGGGGCACCTTGCAGTATCCAGCGGGGCTTCTCCTGGATGTCCAGGCGGCGGGCGAGGGCTGAGACAGTGGCCGTGAGTTCGCCCAATTCGGCTGTTTTTGGCAGATAGTGGTCGGCGCCGCCCGCCAGGCCGGCAACCTTGTATGGCATCGCGTCGCGCGCCGTCAACACGATGATGCCCAGCCGGTGGCCGGTAGCGCGCAGCTCAGCAATAAGATCGAGTCCATCGCCATCGGGCAGGCCGAGGTCGACGATCGCGATAGGGTGCAGACCAGGCACGAACGCATGTCGGAACTCTTCGATCGTTCCGACAGAGACCATCTCATGCCCCGCTTCGACAAGGAACTCGGACAATTCCTCGCGCAGTACCGGTTCATCTTCGAGCAGGATAAGGGACGCCATGCGGCACAAGTCTATTGCATGATTTCGCGGCAACCCTGGCTCTTCAGTTCGGACTGTCGAGGCGGACCGCGTACCATCCTTTCCCCATGCTGCTGCGAATTCTCCTCTTCATGTTTCTGTTTTGCGGCATCGCACACGCACAGCCACCAGTCGTGCTCGATCGGTCAGTAGGCATGATCCCGCTGCATGGCCGGATGGCGTGGCTCATCGATGCGGGCGGCCGCCTGCGGGTCCAGGAGGCGGAGACTGCGGCGGGATGGCAGGCATTGCCCGGCTCCCCGAACGCGGGCTTTACTTCGGATGCCATCTGGCTGCGGTTTGAGGTCATTCAAGCAACCAACGCCCCATCGTGGCGGCTTGAACTGCGCAATACGCTGCTGGAAGATGTGCGCTTTTTCCAGCGCGATGCAGCTGGCGAGTGGCATATGCAGGTGGCCGGGCGCAACGTCAAGCGCAGCGCTTGGCCGCTGGACACACGCAGCCCTGCGTTTCGTCTCGACTTGCCACCCGGTAGGCATGAAGTCATGGTGCGCCTAGCGAGCAGGAATTCGCTGTCCACGGGCTTGCGGCTGTGGGAGGCGGAACTCTTCTATGCAAGCGCTCGCGACGAGGCCTTGCTCTGGGGTGGCTACTTCGGCCTCTATGGGCTGGTGATCCTTATCCAGTTCTTGTTCTGGCAATGGACACGGGAGGCACTCAGCGGGTGGTACGTGCCTTACGCGGCCCTGAATTTCTTGGGCGTCTTGATGACGATGGGGTACCTTCAGAATGCCCTGGACTGGAACTCCGATCTGGCGACGCCCATTCTTGGCATCTCGATTTGCGCCGTGGTGTTCGTGAGCACCCGGTTTTCTTCAGTGCTGCTGGGACTCGACCAGGTCATGCCGCGCCTCAATCGCTTCCTGCTCAGGGGAGCGGCCGCCGTTTCCGTCGGGACGAGCCTGCTGGTTATCGCGGGCCAATACGCCGCTGGCGTGGGCACGAGCCAGGTAGTCTCGATGGCCTGGATCATGCTGTTGTCCGGAGCCTCCATCGTCTTGGTGTGGCGCGGCCATGCACCGGCGCGCTTTTATTTGATCGCCTTCGCAATTTTTTATCTGGGGGTTCTCATCCGGTACTTGCGCAACCTGGGATGGTTGGAGCCGGGACTCGTGACCGACTACAGCATCCAGGTGGGCTCCGTGCTGCACATGATTGTGATGTGCTTGTTCATCGTGTACCGCTACAACGCCCTGCGCATAGCCTTGCGTGTGGAACAGGCGGCCCGCCAAGAACAGCGAGATTTCGTCGCCATGGTGTCCCACGAGCTTCGCACACCGCTGGCAATCATCGGTGCCTCTGCGCAGCAGCTCGCGGCGCATCTGGATGCGCCTGTCGAGAAGTCGCTGAGGCGTTGCACCAACATCACGGCAGCGAGCCGGCGCATGGCGGAGTTGATGGACAACTACCTTACCGCCGAACGAATGGACAGCTCCGAGCGATCGATACGTATCCGACGGTGCGCCATGCCAAGTTTTTTCAAGGAACTCGTCTCCGAGTGGCCTGAGGACAGGATTAAGCTGACCACAAAGGCATTGCCTGAGGATTACGCCTGTGACCTCGATATGCTGCAGGTGGCGTTTCGCAATCTAATCACCAATGCGATTCGGCACTCTCGCGCCAGCACTGTCATCGATGTCATGGTTCGCGGCAACGGACAAGGCGGGCTTACCGTTCGTGTTGTGAATCGTGGCGAAAACATTCCGCTCGAAGAACGGCCATTTTTGTTCCAGAAATATTACAGAGGCCGGGCGGCACGGGGCAAAACGGGCGCTGGTCTGGGGTTGTTTCTGGTCAAGAGAATCATCGACGCGCACGGCGGGCGAGTCGAAGTGCAGTGCGATTCAGGCGTCACGACCTTCAAGGTTCTGCTGCCTGCGCTAGCCTCGTCCGATTGAGGATAGAGATCCCCGCTATGACGTGTTGATGGCAGGTTGGGCGCAAATCACATCTGCAGATGTGACTGTTTTACTTTCACAACGCCATCGGCATTCTTGCCTTAGTTGCTCAGGTTTGCTCAGACTGCCCCAAACTCGATTTTGATATTTTCAGAACCCACAAAATTGAAGTTCGTGTGCGCAACACACCAACTTGGCGCCTTCTACTGGAAGCTGTCCGCAGGTTGCAAGTGTGATTCAAGCAAGTACCTGCCGCGTTCCGATGAAGCGCAACGTTGAATGAATCCGTGACGCCATAAACCGATTCGCTTGTCTGAATCTTGCATGATCAAGCCACCTTTGCCACACAACGAAGCCAAGCGCCTGAAGGCGCTGCGCGACTTGGTGATCCTGGACACACCGCCCGAGGAGCGTTTTGACCGCATCTCAGCCTTCGCGGCTAAAGAGTTCAACGTGCCCATCGCGCAGGTCTCGCTGGTTGACCAGGATCGACAGTGGTGCAAATCGTCCTTTGGCATGGATGACGTGCAGGAAACGCCGCGCGACATCTCCTTCTGCGGCCACGCGGTGGCGATGGCGAAGACCTTGATCGTGCCCGACGCGCTGGCCGATCCGCGCTTTGCCGACAACCCCATGGTGGTGGGTCAACCCTATGTGCGCTTCTACGCCGGGGCGCTGCTGCGCCTGCCTTACGGGCAGGTGGTGGGCACCCTGTGCATCATGGACCGGCGCCCGCGCGAGTTCGACAAGCTGGACGAGGCCATCCTCAACGGCCTGCGCGACCTGGTGGTGGAGGAGCTGTTCCGGCGCGAGGAGGCGGTGTCGTGAGCGCCGCTGCGGACCGGCCGCAGGTGCTGCTGATCGAACCCGATGGTTTGGTGCGTGGCACGGTGGCCTCGGTGTGCCGTGAGCTACAACTGGTTCGGCTGCAGCAGGCGACCAGCATCGCCCAGGGAGAAAAATGGATGCAGAGCAACGCGGAGCACGGCCTGCTGCTTTCGCTAGCCGAGCGCGACGCAGCACTGGCGTTGCTCACGCGCTTGCGTGCGGGCGACTTTAAGTGCGAGGCCAATATCCCGGTTGCGGTGATGGTGCACGCTGCTGACGCGGGACTCGTGGCGACGCTGAAAGAACTCGATGTGCGTCGACTGTTGTTGCAACCATTTCGTTTACGCGATGTAGTGCACACGGTTGAGCAACTCTGGTCCGCAGCAGTGGCGCTACCCGCTGGCTGAATTCTCGATCACCAACGACTCCAAGTTCTCCGCGGCCAATCCACATCGGAACGGTCGGCGAGGCCGCGCACTTCTAGCGCCAGTACCAGATGCAGCAGTGGCACAAAAGCGATATTCGAGTGCCATCGCAACGCGCTGGACGATCCGGCTCATGAGCGCCCAGAAAGCGAGGGAAAACACGCATCTATGGAAGTACGCGATGGAAACGTCCGTCGATAAAATGGCGGGCCGACAAACTATGTTTGTTCGGTGTGACAGTGATTTTTTTGGTTACTTCACGTCTGATGTTGGAATGACGCATTCCTCCTCGGTGCAAATGTTCCTTCATCGCGGAACTTGACGTGATTCAAGGGGTGGGCTACCAAGGCCCACCCTTTTTTTTGAATGCCAAACGCAATCTTCGGATGCTTTGTCGCCTCGTTGCGCTGGAATCCCTCGTTGCATTGCTCGGCGGGGCATCAGCGCCACGCGAGCGGCGGATGTGCCGCGCGCAGTATCAGTCTATGGTTCTCCCGTGCGAGTCGTGCTTATTTTGGCGATTGCCAGCTCGCCGCCGCCGCAATGAGCCTGGTGCAGCCCGAGCCGGTATGTGGCTGCAGTTCGATGCGATGGAGAGCACCTGCGCGGCCACGTCCTCAGCCAGGCCGTGCTCGAGGTGGCTCACCTTGGACACGCCCGCGATCTGCGCGGCAGCTTGGGCCACGGCCTGCCCCCGATAGAAAGGAAGTCCCATGAGCCACGCTGACAAGAACAGTGTCTCAGATTCGACAACCAGTGCAAAAGCACCCGCAGCGAGTGATCGCAACTCGTTGACGATCGGCGCCGAAGGCGCCGATCGTGCTGCACGACGGAAAGCGTGGGAGAGTCGGCTGTCCTGAACCAAGCAGCCCGACGCACGAATGGAGGCGCAGTTCAGACCATGTTGCTCACCTGCACTGCGCGCGGGACGCGACGCATGTCCCACCGTGCCACGTGCTCACCCAGTTGATGCGCGGTGATGGCCGACAGCGTCCAGCCCAGGTGGCCGTGACCGGTGTTGTAGAACACGTTGGCGTGCCTGCCCGCACCCACGCGCGGCATCATGTCGGGCAGCATGGGCCGCAGGCCCGCCCAGGGTTCCACCCGGCGCGTGCTGACGCCAGGGAAACATTGGTTCACCCAGTCCACCAGCGGCCGGATGCGGTCGGCGCGAATGTCGAGGTTGTAGCCGTTGAACTCGGCCGTGCCCGCCACGCGGAAGCGGTCCAACCCCAGTCGGCTCGTGACGAGCTTGGTCTCGTCGTCGAGCAGGCTCACCTGGGGCGCGGCGGCCTGGCTTTGTTCGTCATTCAGCATGACGGTGATGGAGTAGCCCTTGACCGGGTACACATTGAGCCGGTCGCCGAGTTGGGCGCCGAGGGCGCGGCTGCGCACGCCCGCGCAGATCACCACCCCGTCAGCATCGACCTCCTCCCCGTTGGCCAGCATAACGCGCGCCCTGTCGCCGGTGCTCCACACGCGCGACACGGCCTGGGCGGTCATCAGTCTCACGCCCCGGCGTGCGCAGGCCAGGCCCAGGCCGTGGGTGAACTTGTGGATGTCGCCGGTGCTGTCGCTCTCGGTGTACCAGCCACCGAAGTACTCACCCTGGAGCGTGGGTTCAATGGCGCGCATTTCGTCGGGTGTGACGGCGCGGCGCGACAGGCCGCCTTGGGCCAGCAGCCTGGACACTTCGCCTGCGTGCTCGAAGCCGGCGCGGTCCCGGTAGATGTGCAGGATGCCGCGCTGCTTGTGATCGAAATCGATGCCCTCGTGTTCAGCCCAGCCAAACAGCTGCTCACGTGCGGCAATGGCCAGGCGCGTGGTGGCCACGGTGTTGTTGCGGTACTTGGGAATGGAGGCCACAAACTCGGCGAACCAGCTGAGCTTGTGCCAGCTGGGCCTGGGGTTCACCAGCAAGGGCGCGTCGGCCTTGAACATCCACTTCAGACCCTTCACCAGGGTGGAAGGATGGGTCCACACCTCGGCGTTGGACGCAGAGAGTTGCCCGCCGTTGGCATGGCTGGTCTCCATGCCCGCATAGCGGTGCTTTTCGATGAGGGTGACTTGATGACCCTGACGGGCCAGGGCGTAGGCGCTGGTGACGCCCGTGATACCGCCGCCGATGACGATGAGGTGTGCCATGTGAATCTCGCGTTCAAAGCCGTCAGACAGAGAAAGCATGGCCCGCACACCGTGTGCGGACCATGACCCCCTCTGTTTGAGACCTGAGAGATTCACCAGCGTGGGCCGGCTTGCTCCTGCGGTGGGCCGGGGGACGAATCCCGGCCACTCTTCAGAGTGCGATGCGTTGTCGACCGGTCCTTTTGCCTGAGAGTTTCCGGGGCGGTTGCTCCTTCGGCGCCGGCCTGCCATGCAAGCCAGTCTCTCCCGATCGACAGGGGTGAAGCTTACTGCGCTTGCAGCTGAATGGACTTGGCAATCGCGCGGAACTGGCTGATGCCGTCGGCATAGGCCTTGTCCACCGCCGCCAGCGGCAGGGGTTTGGCCAGCAGCTGGCTGTTGGCTTCCAGCGCCTGGTGCACGCCCGGGTCACCCAGCGTTTCGGTGATGGCCTTGTGCAGCGCGACCACCACCTGCTCCGGGGTGTCCTTCTTCACGAAGTAGCCGGTCCAGATGTTGAAGGTGAAGTCCTTGAGTTGCTTGCTCTCGCTGATGGCCGGGTAGTTCTTCACGCTCTCCAGCCGTTCGCTGTTGAGCATGGCCAGCACCTTGACGCGGCCCTGCTTGTGCATCTCGTCGTACTTCTTGCCATAGGGCGCCAGGAAAAAATCGACCTGGCTGGCCATCAGGTCCTGCTCGGCCGGCGCCGAACCCTTGTAGGGCACATGGGTCATCGGAATGCCGGTGACCTTGGACAGGTGCTCGCCGAGCAGGTGGTAGAAGGAACCTGGGCCCACACTCGCGTACGTCAGGGGGCGGCCCTGCTGCGCCGACTTGCGCGCATGCTCCAGGAACTCGTCCACGTTGCTGGCGGGAATGTCCTTGCGGGCCAGGAAGGCAATCTGCGCGGTGGCGATCATCTGCACCAGGCGAAAGTCTTCGCTCTTGAACTTGATGGACGCGATGGCCAGGGGCGCCAGGATCAGTTCGTTCGGCGAACCCTGGAACAGCTGGTAGCCGTCGCTCGCGCTGTTGAGCACTTTCTGCGCGGCGATCGAGCCGCTCGCACCGCCCAGGTTCTCGATCACCACCGGTTGGCCCAGCTGCTTGCCCAGCGTGTTGTTGACGGAGCGCGCGATGACGTCCGACAGGCCGCCGGCCGGGTACGGCACCAGCATGGTCACCGGCCGGGCGGGGTAGCTCTGGGCCTGCGCCACGCCCGAAAGGCTGGCCAGGGCGATGGCGACACCGGCCATCAAAGTCTTGTAGCGGCTGATCATGGGGAATCTCCAGTGGGGTCAGAGGTGGGGGGAGGGGACGGAAAGCAGGTCTTGCACGAGCGCTGTCCAGTAGGCGGCGCCGGTGCCGATGTTGTCGTCGTTGAAGTCGTAAGCCGGGTTGTGCACCATGCACGCACCGGGCTCCTGACCCACGCCGTTGCCGATGAACAGGTAGCTGCCCGGCACGCGTTCGAGCATGAAGGCAAAGTCTTCGCTGCCCGTCAGCATGGCGCCCTGGGCCACCACCTGTGCGGGCGGAAAATGCGCCTGCGCAACCGCCAGGGCGCGGGCGGTCTGCGCCGCGTCGTTGACGAGCACGGCGTAGCCGGGGCGCCAGTCCAGCTCGGCGCGCACGCCGTAGCTCTCGGCCTGCAGGCGCACCAGTTCGCGAATGCGCTGCTCCATGTCGCGGCGCACCTGCGGGCTCAGCGCGCGCACGCTCAGCTCCAGCCGGGCCGAGGCCGGAATCACGTTGTTGGCATTGCCCGCGTGCAACGCGCCCACGGTGACCACGGCGGGTTCCATGGGGTCGACGTTGCGGGAGACAACGGTTTGCAGCGCCATGACGATCGACGCCGCAGCCACCAGCGGGTCGACCGCACGGTGCGGCATGGCACCGTGGCCGCCGACGCCGTGCAGGGTGATGGTGGCGTAGTCCGACGAGGCCATGGTCGGCCCGCTGCGGAACACCAGTTGGCCCTGCGCGTAGCCGGGCATGTTGTGCATGGCGAAGATGGCGTCGCACGGAAAGCGTTCGAACAGACCGTCTTCCATCATCTTCAGGGCGCCGCCGCCGCCTTCTTCGGCCGGCTGAAAGATCAGGTTCAGCGTACCGTCGAAGCGGCCGCACTCGGCCAGGTGGCGCGCGGCCGCCAGCAGCATGGCCGTGTGGCCGTCGTGGCCACAGGCGTGCATCACGCCCTGGTGGCAACTGGTCCAGTCGGCGCCGGTCGCCTCTTCAACGGGCAGGGCGTCCATGTCGGCGCGCAAGCCAATGGTGCGGGTGGAGTTACCCCGGCGCAGTTGCCCCACCACACCCGTGCCGCCCAGCCCTGTGCTGACCGCGTAGCCCCATGACGCCAGCTTCTGCGCCACCAGGGCGCTGGTGCGGTGCTCGTCGAAAGCCAGTTCCGGGTGCTGGTGAATGTCGCGCCGCAACGCGACGAATTCCTGCACCAGCTGATCACTGAGACGTTCCACAGTCGAACTCCAGAGAATTGATGAACTTTGCTGCATGTTAGAAAGGGGGTGCTTTAAAGTCCAATGCATTGATGTGCATCGATCCATGACTTTCACTGGGGGTTTAGATGACACTGGTACAACTGCGTCATTTCGTGGTCCTCGCGGACCTGGGCTCCTTCGTGCAGGCGTCCGCCGCCCTGTTCCTCACGCAGCCGGCGCTCACGCGGAGCATCCAAGGGCTGGAGATCGAACTCGGCGGGGCGTTGTTTGACCGCCTGGGCCGGCGCATCGCCCTCACGCCTTTCGGACGCGAAGTGCTCAACCGCGCGCGCCAACTCGTCAGCGACGCCGAGACTCTTCGGCACGCGGGCAAGGCCCTGCACGCGGGACTGATCGGCAAGCTTCGCGTGGGCTTGAGCTCGGCGCCGGGCGCACTGCTGAGCACGCCGCTCATGCTGCACATGGCCGAACACCACCCCCGGTTGCAAGTCGAGATCTCTCGCGGCAACACTGCCGTGTTGATTCATGCGTTGCGCGAACAGCATCTGGATGCGGCGATCGTCGACATCCGCGATATGCGGCCCTCGGCCGACCTGCAAGTGGACCTCGCCTTTGAACTCGGGGCCGGCTTTCTGGCGCGCAAAGACCACCCATTGGCCCGGCGCGGTGGTCCCATCAGCTTGGCGGACGTCATGGCCTATCCGGTGGCCTCCACCCCGCTGAGCGACGAGGTGGCACGCATCCTGATCGCGCGCTACGGCCCCCAGGCCAACCCGGACGACATGGTGACGCTGCGTTGCGACGAGACCATGAGCATGGTGGACGTGGCGCTGCGCAGCGACACCATCTTGTTGACGATCTGTGCCGTGGCGCCAGACCTGATTTCACTCGATGTGTCGCCCGGCCTCGATGCCACCGGGCGCTTCGGACTCGTCGTCTCGGCACAGCGCCAGGAAGCGCCCGCGTTGCGAATCGTGCGCGCGCAACTACCGACCTGGCTCGGCGGCGCGGCCACAACGAGGGCCGTACGGGACGCCGCCGGGGCCTGATGGTCATTCAGCGCGCCAGTTATGGCCGCTCGCGTCGACCGGTCTCCTACCACTTCATGCAGGCGGCATGGGGTGGCGCGTCACGATTCATTTTGCATCGTCGATGGATCAGACTCCTATCCGTGGGTTGGTTGCCACTGTGCATCGATCCGTCATGGGAGCTACCTCGCTTTAGTAGGCTCAAGCCGGTGCCCGTGATCACCTCACCGGCGGCCGGGCGGAACCTGAGGACTGCGGCCGCTCTTGTTGTCACCGACCTAAGCATTTTGATGCTTCGGGGATGCGGCTAAAAACTTGGACTGTTTATGCCATGAGCCCCAAGCTTCGTCGGTAGTCAAGAGGGCTGCGCGCGCCCAAGGACATCTTGATCCGCTTCTCGTTGTACCAGCGGATGTAAGAGTCCAAGGCCTGGGTGAACTGCTCAACGGTCGTTGATTGCCAGTTGCCAGGATAGAACCATTCGGTCTTCAATCGACCGAAGAAGCCCTCGCAGGCCGCATTGTCGGGCGAACAGCCTTTGCGGGACATCGAACGCGTCAGCTCGGCAGCCGCGATACGTGCCAGCCATCCCGGCCATCGATAGTGGGCACCGCGATCCGAATGCACAACAGGCCGGTTGCTGCTGATGTCAATCGTCTCGATAGCGGCATCCAGCATCGTGTTCACGAGCTGCGCGTCCGGGCGCATGCCGATCGTCCAACTGACCACCTTGCCATCGAAGCAGTCGATCACAGGCGACAGATACACCTTGCCTGCCGGAATGTGGAACTCCGAGATGTCGGTGAACCGCTCGACGTAATCGAACACGTCAGCCCTGGCCGGCTCACGGCGTCGGTAAACCTTGCGAGCCGCACGGTCGTGCGCCGCTGCTTGCGCGAGCTCCCAGCCTCGGTCTTGAGCCAGCTGGAAGGATTCGCCCCAAACGGATCGAGCTTGCGTGGGCTGCTCCGCTTGGCGAAACGCGGCTCGGCCGCGTCTGCGCGCAACTGCTTTTGGATGGTGTTGCTAGACAACATGATTTGCGGATAGGTTTTCAGTCGATTTTTGGAGTCACTTTGGCGCCCTGCGGCACACCGCACGCAACAGCCAAACCGCCAAACCGGCAATAGGCCACGGCAACGGTGCGTTCAATGACTGCGCCAGCCTCGCGCGTGCCAGTTTTCCGCTCATAGGGGATAGCGCTTTGTATTGAAATCGGCCAACCGCCAAAATCAGCACGGCTCGCACGGCAACCCTTGACTACGGGAGGGCAACCAGGGGCGGGGGCTGGCGGAAGAACGCCATCATCTTCGGCAGCTCGGTCGGCATCTTCCTGTCGTTCCAGGCCATGTAGACATCGGAACGGATGGGCGATTCGGGCAGCGGCGTGAACTGCACGGCGGACACGCCGCCGTGCATCATGGCCTGTGGCACCAGGGCGTAGCCGGTGCCCTTGGAGACAAGCGCCACCACGCTCAACCAATGCCGCACCTCGTGCCGCACGGCGGGGTCGAGCCCCAGTTGGGCACACAGGGTGAGCACACGTTCGTAGTAGTCCGGTGACGCGCCGCGCGAGAACAGGACCAACGGCTCACCTGCCACCTGCGCCACGGTCCGTGGCCGCCGCCGGGCACCGGCCCGGTGCGGCGTGCACAGCACGAAGGGTTCGGACATATAGAGCGCCGTGGACAAGTTGGACGGCACGTTGGGCGTGTGCACGAAGCCGAGGTCGATCTGGCCACGCCCCAGGGCATCGATCTGCTCGGCGGAGTTCAGCTCGACCAGCTCCGCGCGGACCTGGGGGTGCGACGCCTGGAAGCGGTCCAGGCTTTCCGGCAGTCCGCGAAACAGCATGGATCCCACGAAGCCGATGCGCACGCGCGTGGTCACGCCGGCCGCCACGTCGCGCGCCTTGCGCGCGGCCTGATCGGCTTCCGCCAGCACCAGTTGCGCGGATTGCCTGAAGGACACGCCAGCGGGCGTGAGCTTCACGCTGCGACTGTCACGCTCGAGCAGTTGCACGCCCAGGTTGGTCTCGAGTTGCTTGATGTTGAAGCTCAGGGGCGGCTGCGAGATGTGCAGGCGCTTGGCCGCGCGGCCGAAGTGCAGTTCGTCCGCCAGGACGACGAAATAGCGAAGATGACGCAGTTCCATACCGATACAGAGATTAGATCGATTCAGCGGAAATCAATATTGGACATTCTGTATGCCAATTCGAACAATGCAAGTCCCAACGACACCCAGGAGACAAGCCATGAACGTTCGATTGCCGCCCGGGCTGACGCAGACACCGCCAGCGCACCCGATTCCCGACCGCGCGGGCATCAACGCCTACCTGGAAGACCACGAGCTGCAGTCCCTGCTGGCGCTGTACCTGGCACCCGACCTGCTGGCCCACCTGCAGCCGCACCTGCGCGAACTGGGACGCCGCGTGGGCGGCGAACTTGACCGACTGGCCCACGAGGCCGACCGCCACCCACCCTCGTTGCAACAACGTACCAGGGCTGGCCACGACGATCAGCGCGTCCTCAAACACCCCGCCTACGAGGCCCTGGAACAGGTAGCGTTCGGCGACTACGGGCTCGCGGCCATGTCGCACCGTGGTGGCGTGCTGGGCTGGCCGCAGGCCATGCCGGCGGCGGCCAAGTACGCGCTGACGTACTTGCTCGTGCAGGCCGAGTTCGGGCTCTGCTGCCCGCTGTCAATGACCGACTCGCTCACCCGCACGCTGCGCAAGTTCGGCAGCCCCGCGCTGGTGGAGCGCTACCTCGGCAACCTCACCACGCAGGATCTCGACGCCCTGACGCAGGGCGCGATGTTCATGACCGAACAGGGCGCAGGCTCGGACGTGGCCGCGACGGCGACCCTGGCCGTGCCGGACCCGGACGAGCCCGGCAGTGCGTGGCGCCTGCATGGCGAGAAGTGGTTCTGCTCCAACCCCGACGCCGGCCTGGGCATGATCCTCGCCCGGGTCGAAGGCGCGCCGGCCGGCATGAAGGGCGTCTCGCTGTTCCTCGTGCCCCGGGTGCTGCCCGACGGCAGCCGCAACGCCTACCGCATCGTGCGCCTCAAGGACAAGCTGGGCACGCGCTCCATGGCCAGTGGCGAGATCCGCTTCGAAGGGGCCAAGGCGTGGCTGGTGGGCGAGCCCGGGCGCGGCTTCGCGCAGATGGCCGACATGGTGAACAACTCACGCCTGTCCAACGGCATGCGCTCGGCGGGCATGATGCGCCGTGCACTGGCCGAGGCCCTGTACATCAGCCGCCACCGCCAGGCCTTTGGCAAGCGCCTCATCGAGATGCCCCTGATGCAGCGGCAGTTGGCCAAGATCATGCTGCGCACCGAGCAGGCCCGCACGATGATGTTCCAGACCGCCGAGGCCCTGCGCCGCGCGGACGCGCAGGAGGAAGGCGCCTACGCGCTGGCCAGGCTGCTCACGCCGCTGATCAAGTTCCGGGCCTGCCGGGACGCGCGGGTCGTCACCGGCGACGCGATGGAAGTGCGCGGCGGATGCGGTTACATCGAGGAATGGGGTGACGCGCGCTTCGTGCGCGACGCGCACCTGGGGTCGATCTGGGAAGGCACCAGCAACATCGTGGCGCTGGACGTGATCCGTGCCATCCGGCGCGAAGGGTCGCTGCCGGTCTGGCGCGCGCACATGCAAAGCCTGCTGGCCGAATCCCGATGGCACCCGCAAGCCCGCGCGCAACTCGATCCGCTGCTGGACCGGGTGGAAGCCCTCGCGACCCGCGCCACCGAGGACGGCCACGACGCGCTGGCACGCCAGGCGGCAAGCGCGCTGTACCGCCTGACCGCCGCCATCGCCATGGGCTGGGAAGCCAGCCGCACCCGTTCTCTGCGCCGCATGCTGCTCGCCCAGCTCACCCTGCGCCACCAGTTGCTGCCCGCCGACCCGCTCGGCGCGCCGCACGAGCCAGAGCTCTCGCCCCTGTTCGCCGAAGGATTGCCCGAGGGTGATGTGGCGCAACTCAACGCCCTGTAACCGATTTTCCCCACCAGCCCAACAAACACCAGACCAACACTTAGGAGACCACCATGCACACCTTGTCCCGCCGCAGTTTCGCCTTCTATGCCGGTTGCGCCGCGCTGGGCCTCGCCCATGCCCAGACGCCCTTTCCCGGCAAGCCCGTCACGCTGGTGGTGCCCTACGCGCCGGGCGGCCCCACCGACGCCATGGCACGTACCCTGGCCACCGCGCTGCGCCCGGCGCTGGGCACGACGCAGCCGGTGATCGTGGAGAACAAGGCGGGCGCGGGCGCCAACATCGGCGCGGAGTTCGTCGCGCGGGCAGAACCCGATGGCCACACCATTCTGTTCGGCACCTCGGCGCCGCTGGCCATCAACGTGAGCCTGTACTCGAAGATCGGCTACGACCCGGTGCGCAGCTTTGCGCCGGTGATCCACCTGGGTTACCTGCCCAACGTGCTGGTGGTGCATCCCTCGGTGCCCGCGAAGAACGTGCAGGAACTGATCGCCCATGCCAAGGCGCAGGGCAACAAGCTCAGCTACGCGTCCTCCGGCAGCGGGGCCTCGTCCCACTTGGCGGGCGTGCTCTTCAACCAGCGCGCCGGAACAGACATCCAGCACATCCCCTACAAGGGCACGGGGCCGGCGCTCAACGACCTGCTTGGCGGGCAGGTGGCGATGGCGTTCACCGACGTGCTCACCGCGCTGCCGCACATCAAGGCGGGCAAACTGCGCGCGCTCGGCTTGACCACCGCGGCCCGCTCGCGAAGCCTGCCGGACGTGCCGACCGTGATGGAACAGGGCGTGCCGAACTACGACGTGAGCGTGTTCTTCGGCATCGTCGCGCCGGCAGGCACCCCGGATGAGGTCGTGCAGCGCTTGAACGCGGCCTTCGTCAGCGTGCTGAAGCAACCGGACGTGCACCAACGGTTGCAGGAGCAAGGCCTCGAAATCACCACCGATCAGCGCCCCGCGCAACTGGCCACCTTCATCCAGTCCGAGGTGAACAAGTGGCGCGACGTGGTCAAGGCCTCCGGCGCCCGTGCCGACTGAAGCCAGGCAGACCACCATGCCAATCCCCCTCTCCACGGGCGCCCTGCACGGCATCCGCGTGATCGACCTCTCGCGCGTGCTCGGCGGCCCCTACTGCGGGCAGATCCTCGGGGACCATGGCGCGGACGTGCTCAAGGTCGAACCGCCCCAAGGCGACGAAACCCGGACCTGGGGCCCGCCCTTCGAACCGGACGGCGTGGCGTCCTACTACAAGGGCCTGAACCGCAACAAGCGCGGCGTGCGGATCGATCTCGCCAGCGACAGCGGCCGCGAACAGCTGCTGACCCTGCTCGAAGGCGCCGACGTGCTGCTCGAGAACTTCAAGACCGGCACCCTGGAGCGCTGGGGCATCGGCTACGGGACGCTCTCGCAGCGATTCCCCCGGCTGGTGCACTGCCGCGTGAGCGGCTACGGCGCGGACGGCCCCCTGGGCGGCCTGCCCGGCTACGACGCGGCCATCCAGGCGCTCACCGGCATCATGAGCGTCAACGGTGAAACGGGCGGTGACGCCCTGCGCGTGGGCATCCCGGTGGTCGACATGGTCACCGGCCTGAACGCCGCGATCGGTGTGTTGCTGGCCCTCCACGAACGCGAGCGCAGCGGCCTGGGCCAGTTCGTGGAAACCGCGCTGTTCGATTGCGGGCTGTCGCTGCTGCACCCGCACGCGGCCAACCTGTTCGGCGGTGGCAGGACCCCGGCGCGCACCGGCAACGCACATCCGAACATCTACCCCTACGACGCCTTCCCAACCCGCAGCATCCCGATCTTCCTCGCGGTCGGCAACGACGGCCAGTTCCGCAAGCTCTGCGAGCAATTGGGCGCACCGGCGCTGGCCTCGCGCCCGGCGTTCGCGAACGCTGGCGCGCGCTCGGAGAACCGGGAAGCGCTGCGCAGCGAACTGGTCACCCTGCTGTCCGGCGTCGATGGCGACGCCTTGGTGGACCGGCTGTCCGAAGCGGGCGTGCCCTGTGCGCCCATCCTGGATGTTGCGCAGGCGCTTTCGCACCCGCACACGCAGCACCGTGGCATGACCGTGCAGGTGGACGGCTACCGTGGCATGGCCTCACCGATCAAGCTCGGCCGCACGCCCGCCACCTATCGACTCGTGCCGCCCTGAACGTGGGGATTCACCTGGACACGCTGAGGACGTTTCTCGCACTACGCGCCTGCTTGAGCACTATGCCGCTCCCTGCGCGGGATCATGCCCCCTTGACCGCCAGCCCTTGAGAGGGGCTGGGCGGCAGGGAGGGATCAAATCGCCGCGTCCTTGAGTTTCTTCTGAGCGCGGGCTTTGATGGGCACGGTTGCGGGCTTGGCCGCGAAGACCTGTTCCCCTTTCGCGAACGGATTGATGCCCTTGGACTTGTGCTTGGAAGGCACCTTCTGCACATCGATCTTGAGCAGGCCGGGCAACGTGAACCCGCCCGCGCCCTTCTTGTTGACCAAGCCGAGAACGGTGGCCTCTAGAGCGGCCCGAACCGCCTTCACAGCCTTGGGTTCGACGCCGGACTGTGCGGCCTGGTGGTCGTTGACTACTTTGCCATCCAACGCCAGATCGCGCTTGCCCACACGCCACCGCACAACCACAAGCTGAGCAACACCGCGGCGCTGCCGATGTCTTTGGCGCGCTTGGAAAGGGGGTGGCACTCGGTGCCGATTCGATCTATCGCAACCTCCACGCAGGTGTTGAGCATCTCAACCACCAGCACCAAGACACACAATGCGATCAGCATCACGCACTCCACCCAGTTTTGGCCGATCCACCAAGCCGACGGGATCAACAGGCACGCCAAGGCGAGTTCCTGTCTGAATGCAGCCTCGTTCCACACGGCGACCAACCCTGCCCATGAGTTGAGCAAGGCGTGCCAGACTCGAGAGAGTCCTTGGCGTTTTTCAATCCAAGCCGTTGACTGCTCCATTCCCAGACCTCATTGATGAACAAAGCGCCGATGCTGAAGAGGAAACCTTAGCGGGATCTTAACGATTTGGCTCGCCGCCGCGTTCAGCGGAAATGAGCAGAATGCGCGTCAGTTGGTTGAACAAGGCCACGCCCTGAACTGTGATGGTCTGGACTTTTCCAGCGCGGTCTAACTCTTGGCCAAGGAGGCCTCCGGTTAGGGCAGCTCTCCCACTTTTTACACCAGCGTCGCACAACCAACAGCGGCAGCGGCAGCAGCAGCACCATCAAGTCCGCGCAAAGGTAGTAGTAGTCACTGGGGCCCGACTGCAGCACGGCCCAAGCCGGTGTGTCGACCTCAGTTCCTATACCATTCCGAGCTATGGTCACAGCCCGCATTTGAGCTGCGTACCTGCTCGTTGGCCATCCGTTATGGAAAGCGCCCCATTGAGCTGCATCGCTTTCCCGTGGAAGGCGATAGCGGTCAGATAGATACGTTTTGGGCGAAGATTTACGCCATCAACTCGCCTGCGATTGGTTCATGCCGTGAGACCTAGCCTGCGACGAAGCGCTGCAGGGCGTCAACGCGTCCAGCGCGAGCTGGTGGGCGCGGGTCTGTATGTCCATGAGCCCCAGCACCGAATGGAAGAAGTGGTCGTGCGAGAGGGGGTCGGTGGCGTGCTCGCGCAGGCAGTTCATCGACAAGCCGTTGCGCTGCCGCAGCCCCGGTGAAAACCAGCCCACCATGGGCACATGGGTCTGCTGCTCCGGCGCGAGTGCATAGGGCACGCCGTGCAGATAGAGGCCGTTCTCGCCCAGCGATTCACCGTGGTCGGACACATAGATCAGGCCGGTGTCCTCGCTGCCGCGCTCCGCGCGGGCTTTCAACCATTGCAGGGTCTGGTCGAGGAAATGGTCGGTGTAGGCGATCGAGTTGTCGTACGCGTTGACGAGCTGCTCGTGCGGACAGTCGGACAGCGTGACGCTGGTGCACTCGGGCTGGAAAGGCTTTCGATCGTCGGGTGCCCGGTGCGAATAGGCCGGCCCATGGCTGCCCATCTGGTGCATCACCACCACCACACCGCGCGCGCGGCGTTGCGGGTCGAGCGCGGCGATGCGCTGGTCCAGGCCGTCGAGCATGGCCGCGTCCAGGCACTCACCGCCCCGGCACAGGCCGGGCACCGGCTGGTCGCGCGCATACACATGGGGCACGCGGTCGCACACGCCTTTGCAGCCCGCCTGGTTGTCGATCCACAGCACGGCCAGGCCGGCGCGCTGCAGCACATCGAGAAGGTTCTCGTGTTCGGGGGGTTTGTTTCCCCCTTGCGCGCGCGTGAGCGGCGAGAAGATGCAGGGAAGGGACACCAGCGTGTTGGTGCCGCACGAGCTCACGTCGCTGAAGTTCACCAGGTCACCTTGCGCCTGCCAGCGCGCCAGCGCCGGCGTGGTGTGGCGCGCGTAGCCATTGAGGCCGAAGTTCTGTGCGCGCGCGGTTTCGCCGATCACCAGCACGAGCAGCGGTGGCCGCGCCTGCTGCGCGTAGCTCGCGCCCAGGGTGGCGTCTTCGCCCACCGGTTGCAGCGGGCGCACCTGGCGCGGCAGCTGGTCCACGGCCAGCCGGGCACCGGCATACACGGTGTTGAGCGGATTGGCCATGTAGCGCAGGTCCTTGTGGTTGCGCATGAGCGAGGCCAGCCCCTGGTAGCTCAGCAGCGCGGCCAGCACCAGCAGCGCGAACGCGACCAGCGCGTGGACACCGTTGAGCCCGACCTGCGACCACGTGCGGCGCAGCGCCAAGGGCCTGCGCCACAGCAACCACAGGGGCGGGCCGGCCACCAGCAGCACCGTGCCGGGCAAAGTCCACGACAGCAGGTCGCGCACCTCGCGCGCATCGGTGTGCAGCACGTTGGCCAGCATGGTCGGGTCGATCACCACGCCGTACTGCCACATGAAGTGCGTGTTGAACGCGGCCACCAGCAGCAGCGCGCTGGCCACCGGCCGGAACACGCGCGGCCAGGCCAGCAGCGAGAGCAACACCGCGATGGCGCCGGCGAGCAGTGCGCCCATGCCCAGGATCAACCACAGCCGCTGCGCGGGTGAACCGCCCAGCGCGTCGATGCGCTGCCACAGCGGCAGGTTGCCCACGCTGGCCAGCCACAGCGCGAGGCCCCACACGGCCGCGCTGGTGCGCGTGGTCGCTGTGGCGGGTGAGGGAGATGAAGAAGAGAAGGAAGAGAGGCGTGAAAACGCGAAAGACAAAGAGAGCTGCATGGCCGGCATCCATAGGCCAGCACACGCCGGCCGACGCACTGTGCGCAGCCGACGTTAAATGAACCTTATGCGCGCGGCCAGCGCAGCGTGAAGCGGGTCGTCATCGGCGTTTCGCCCTGGTCGCGCTGGAGTTGCGCGTCGAGCTGCTCGGCGATGCGCTCCACCAGGCGCAAGCCCAGCCCCAGGCCGCCGTGCTCGGCGGCGTTGGAGCCGGCCTGTTGGCGCTGGCCATCGTCACTGACCGACACGCCCAGGGCCTCGTCGGTCCGCCACACGGCCACTTCCACCTGCGTGCCGCTCGATGTGTGGCGCAAGGCGTTTTCGATCAGGTTGCGCAGCGCCAACTCCAGCAACATGGGCTGCGCCGACACGACCACGGGTTCATCGGGTTGCACCAGCGCGAGTTCGTGGCCGCTGTCGTAGGCCGCGGGGGCGTGCGCGGCAACCAGGCGGCTCGCCAGTTCACCCAGCGCCACCCGCCACGACGCGAGCAGACCGGCACCCGCGATGGTGCTGCGCTGGGCGCGCGCGAGTTCCAGCAACTGCGACAGAATGCGCCCCGCGCGCAGCGACTCCTGCTCCAGCTGCGCGAGGCGTTCGGGCGACGGGTCGTGCTGCGCGGCGCTGGCTTGCAAGGCCAGCGAGGCCAGGGGTGTGCGCAGCTCGTGCGCCACGTCAGAGGCGAACTCGCGCTCGCGCTGGGCACGCGTCTGCAACGTGTCGACCAGCGCGTTGATGGCCGCCACCGTGCTGGCGAATTCGCGGTGGCGGTGTTGCGTGTCCAGGCGTTGGCCGGCAAAGCCATCGAGCGCGGCGACCTCGCTCGACAGGCGGTCCAAGGGCCGCAGACCCCGGCGGATCGCCCACCACAGCAGCAAGGCCACCAGCGGCAGCACCAGCACGGCGGGCAGGGCCACGTGCTCGGCGATGTCCTTGCCCAGTTCGTAGCGTTGTTTCAGGTCCATGAGCACGACCACGCGCCGCACATGGCCGTCCTGCGTGACCTGGGCCGAGTAGGCGCGCCATTGGGGCACCAGGCCTTCGACGTTGACATTCACCGTGGCGAAACCGTGCACCGGCACCGACGCCGGGTCCAGCCCACCCACCATCTCGTGGGTGTCGGCGACCAGACGCCCGTCGTCCCACGCGACCACCGCCACGTCCTGCAGGTACTCGTGCCGCAGGTCGGGCGCATCGGCAGGGGCGTGGGGCTCGAGGCGGTACGGCGTTGCCGTCAACCAGAGTTTGGCCACCGCTGTCATCTGCCCGTCGGCAAACTGGCGGGCTTCGCGAAACGCCGTGGCCCAGGCGAATGCAATCAGCAACAGCCACACACTCACCAGAATCCCCAGCGCCCAGCTCAGCAGGTAGCGCCGCAAGGTGCGTGCGGACGGCGCCGCTGCCCTGCTCATCGCTTGCCTGCCGTCGCGGGCGCCGCGGGAGCGTCCAGGGGAACGAAGTAACCCACGCCCCGCACGGTCTTGATCAGCGACTCGCCCAGCTTGCGGCGCAAGTGATGCACATGCACTTCGATGGCATTGCTCTCCAGCGCCTCGCCAAAGCCATACAGCGCCGACTCCAGCCGCGACTTGGAGAGCACCTGGGGCCGCGCCTGCAACAAGGCGAGCAACAGGGCAAACTCCTTGCCACCGAGGGCCACGGGCTCACCCGCGCGCAACACGGTGTGGGCCGCAGGATCGATCACCAGATCACCGTGCTCGATCACCGGGCTGCTGCGCCCGCCAGCGCGGCGCAGCATGGCCCGCAGCCGCGCCAGCAGCTCATTGGCGTCGAAGGGTTTGACGATGTAGTCGTCCGCGCCGCTGTCCAGGCCGCTGATGCGGTCGCTCACGCCATCGCGCGCGGTCATGATCAACACGGGCATGTCGTGGCGCAGCAGGCCGCCATGGCCGGCGGCAGGCACAGGCTGGCGGCGCAGGCGGGCCAGCAGGTCCAGCCCCTCGCCATCGGGCAGGCCAAGGTCGAGCAGCATCACGTCGAACGGCTCCACGGCCAGGGCGAGCCAGGCCGTGTGGAGTGAAACGCACAGGTCCACCGCATAGCCCGCCTGTCGCAGCGAGGCCTGCAGGCCGCTGGCAATACCGGGGTCGTCTTCCACCACGAGAGCGCGCATGTTGGGGGCGTGTTGTGTTGTGGGTTGGTTGCTGAGCCCGCCCATTATGGGTTCGCACCTTAGCGGCACCTTAAGGTCCATTTAACCTGCGCCACCCACAGTGCCGCGCCATGCACGCACTGTCTTGCCCGCGTTGGGCCCCACTTCACCTTCTTCGATCGAATCCCGCGCTCTGGCTGCTCGGCCTTCTCGCACTCACCCTGCTCTGGGACACGACGCACCTGGACATGACGGTGATGCAGTTCATCGGCACGCCGCAAGGTTTCGCGTGGAAGGATGACTGGCTTCTCTCACGCGTGCTGCACGACGGCATGCGCCAGGCCATGACCTTTGCCTGGCTGCTGTTGTGTGCGTGGGCCGTGTGGCCGGGGCTGCGCATGCCAAGGCGCGAACGCTGGGCCGTGGTGGCGCTGGCCACGCTGTCGCTGCTGGCGGTCAACCTCGTGAAAAACGCGAGCCTCACCAGTTGCCCCTGGGACCTGCAGGCCTTCGGCGGCGCCGCGCGCAGGGTGTCGCACTGGGCCTGGGGCGTGGTCGATGGCGGTCCTGGTCGGTGCTTTCCCGGTGGTCACGCGTCCTGCGGCTTTGCCTTCATCGCGCTGTGCCTGCCCTGGCTGGACGCGCCGCAGGGCACCCAGCGCCGGCGTGCGATCGGTCTTCGCTGGCTCGCCGCTGTCCTGTCCATCGGACTGCTCGCGGGCGCGGTGCAGACCCTGCGTGGCGCGCACTTTCCGAGCCACACGCTGTGGACACTGCTGATCTGCGCCGCGGTGTCGGTGACGGGCTGGCGGCTCATGCAGCCGCGCCTGAGCGCGCCCAGCCGGAGACAGAGCGTGTCCGCCTCTCTCGCCGCGCTGCGACCGCTTCTGACCCCCATGGCCAGCATGCTCGCGGTGCTGTGGATTTCTCGGCTGGGCCTGGCCGCGTGGCAGGCCGAGCGCATTTCGCAGGCGCAGGCCTGGTCCCACGTGTGGCTGCAGGGCCTGCGTTTCGACGCGGTGCTGATGGGCATGGTCTGGGCCTTTCCGGCCGCGCTCGCGCCCTGGATGGCCACGGCGCGCGCGACCCAGCGCGTGTGGCCAACGGTGCTGCGCTGGTACGGTGGACTCGTCTTGCTGCTCACGGCCTTCATGGAACTGGCCACGCCGGCCTTCATCGCCCAATACGACAGCCGGCCCAACTACCTGTTCATCGAGTACCTCGGGTATGTGAAGGAGGTGGGTGGCACGCTGGTGAAGGACCGCGGGCCGCACCTGCTGGCCGCTGCCGTGCTGCTGCCAGCGCTGGTCTGGGTGTACGCGCGGCTCAGCCACCCGACGCGCCCATCCGCATCCCTGCGCGTCTGGCAGGCCGCGCCGCTGTCGGTGCTGCTGTTCGCCTTGCTGGCCCTGTGCGCACGCGGCGCGCTGGGCCACCGCCCGGCCAATCCGGCCAGCGTCGCCGTTACCACCGACCACCTCGTCAACGAGTTGCCGCTCAGTTCGCTGTACACGGTGTCGTATGCGCTCTACCAGTCGCGCAAGGCCGAGGAAGGTGGCATCACCTACGCCGAGATGACCGAGGCCCGTGTGATCGACGTTGTGCGGCGCGAAACCGGTTTGCCCGCGAACGCGTTCAATCACCCCAACTCGCCTCTGCGCCATCGGCAGACCAGCCTGCACCCGCGCGCCCGACCCCTCAACCTCGTGATCGTGCTCGAGGAGAGCCTGGGCGCCGAATTTGTCGGCCGCCTGGGTGGCCTGCCCCTCACACCGAACCTGGACCGGCTGGGTGACCAGGGCATCTGGTTCGACAAGCTCTACGCCACCGGCACGCGCTCGGTGCGCGGCATCGAAGCGGTGGTGGCGGGCTTTCCGCCGACCTCGGGGTGAGCACCGTGAAGCTGGCGAAATCGCAGCGCGACTTCTTCACGCTGGCCAGCTTCCTCAAGCCGCATGGCTACGAATCCACCTTCTTCTACGGCGGCGAATCGCACTTCGACAACATGCGCAGCTACTTCATGGGCAACGGCTTCGACCGCGTCGTGGAGCAAAAGGACATGCCCGCGAGCGCGTTCATCGGCACCTGGGGCGCGTCGGACGGCGACCTGTTCGAACTGGCCCACCAGCGCTTCAGCCGGCAGCCCGCCGACAAGCCTTTCTTCGCGCTGGTGTTCAGCTCATCCAACCACGCGCCGTTCGAATTCCCCGAGGGCGGCTTCGAGCTGCACGAACAGCCCCGAAACACCGTGAACAACGCGGTGAAGTACGCCGACCACGCCCTGGGCCGCTTCTTCGAGAAAGCCAGGCACTCCACCTATTGGGACAACACGCTGTTTCTCGTGGTGGCCGACCACAACTCGCGCGTGTACGGCCCCTCGGTGATCCCGATCGAGCGCTTCCACATCCCGGGCCTCATCCTGGGCGGCGCCGTGGCGCCCGAGCGCATCCGCACCGTGGCGAGCCAGATCGACCTCGCGCCCACGCTGATTTCGTTGATGGGCCTGAGCGGCGAACACCCGTTGACCGGCCGCGACCTGAGCGACCCCGCGCAACGCGCGCGCCCCGGCCGCGCGATCATGCAGTTCGACAAGATCCAGGCTTACATGGAAGGCTCGGATGTGGCCGTTCTGCAGCCCGACAGCCCCGCTCGGCTCATGCGCTTCGCCAATGGCTCACTGCAGGACCACCCTAGCAGCAACGGCGCGCTGGTGGAAAAGGCACAGGCGCACGCGCGCTACGCGCAGTGGGCTTACCAGAAGCAGTGGCACCGCTAGGGCCGCACTGGAAAGAACGATGCCGCTGCAGTCTGTGAAACTGCGTCCAGACCTCACATGAACTTCGTGCCACCCGAAACACTGGCGCAGCAGGGGATGCTTGCGCACACAGATTGAGAAATGGAATGCTGTCCGTCGTTCACCGTGGAACGGTGTCCACCATGAGGCTGGAACACTCTCCAGGCCGTTTGGGACGATTTCAGCGCCCGACACGATCAGCGGTTTGTCCTTCACTTCACGCCACTACATGCAAGCCGGGTCAACCAGATTGCTGTTCGGCATTTACGCGCGCAGCGTGCTGCGCCACGCCAGTCATTCATCGATCGCACAATAGCGCGAGCGCACCGAAGCCTTCATGGCGCAACGCAGTGCCTCACCCAATCGCGGCACTCCCTCTTGTACCGCTTGCGCAGCCAACTGGTACTCCGCCAGGGCAATCTGGTCCGCTGCTTGATCGAAGCGTTGCACGGTGATCCACACGTTCGTGCATCTTGGTCCAAGATGTCTTGCCTGGGTAGCGCCGGCCCTAGCACAGCAAGAACACCTTGAGTTGTTGGCGGGCTTTCAGGCGCAAGTTGACGGCGTCTTCGCGGGCATGCCAGAGATTGTCCATCGCCTCATGCGCCTGGTCGGGTACCCAAATCGCCTCGAACTCGCCTGCCCGGGAGAGTTCGGCCAGCCGTGCGCAATCGCGCCAATCGGTCTTCATGCGCTCGCCGACCCGGCGCGGCACCAATGACGGCGCGATGACTGATAACTTCACAACGGTAGCCTGCACGCACAACGCCTGGTACAGGCCATAGCCGTCGGCCCGGCTTCGTAAACCACGCGCACCTATTGCACTGGGCCGTACTTGCGCAGCGTCTTGAGAACCCCTTGTACGTCTGGACCCAGTGTGCCCACGAAGCGGCTCGGCTCTTGCCCCGTGTCGGCGTTCCGCGAGATCCACCAGATCACAATGGAGGATGGCATTGCGTTCGCCATCGCCTCGGTCAAGGGCTCGGTGATTCGCAAGGAAGCAAGCTGCGGCGGTGTGCGGATCGATCCGCATGCGCAACTGGACGGCGCGCGCATCGTGCTGCACGTGGTCATTGGCTTTGGCGATGCATTCACACCGCGGCCGTTTCGTCAGCACCATTGAGGATCTCAGTAAAAATCACTCTTGGTGCTGCTCACAGTAGTCCAATACCTGCTGGCGCAGTTGCAGCCAGCCTGCGCGCATGGGCGCCGCCTCTCCCTGGGCGGCACACTCCTCGACGCTGCGCGCCCATTGCGCACCCTGCTCGTGACCCAGCAGAGCCAGCACCGACTTGAGGTTATGTGCAACCCGGTGCAGCACTACCGCATCGCCTTCGCCCGCTGCCCAATCACCATCGTCCACATCCTTGGCCAACAGCTCCAGACAGCTTTTGCGGTAGCTTTCATACAGTGCCTGGTCGCCACCAAAGTACAGTTCAACCACGTCCGAGCTCCCGAGCCCTGGCGCAGGCGCGGACTGGGCGCCTGTCAGGCCTTGCTCCACACACTGGATCAAATCGCCTACCGACACCGGCTTGTGCAGTACGCGCCATACACCCTGTGCCAGCATGCGCTGCTGCAGGCTCGCGCCCACCCCGCCGCTGAACACTGCCGCGCGACAGGTATGCCCCTGCTCCCGCAGCCAGTGCAGCAAATCCATACCCGATCCGTCGGGCAGATGCAGGTCCGTCAAAACCAGTTGCACCTTTTGGGCTGACAGAGTCTCGCGTGCCTCGGCCAAGCAGCCACACGTCAACAGTTCCAGCGCCATGCCGTCCAGTGCCGCCTGCACGAAACGGCGCACCAGCGGGTCGTCTTCCAACAACAGCACGCGCGCGGGTTCAGGCATGCAGAGTCTCCTTATTAAGTAGGGCCGCAAAATCCAGCAGCAGACGCGTCTGGCAATGCGCCGAGTCTTTGATGAGCAGCATCTGCGTACGCCTTGCCCCCCGCGGCGTGCCGCCGCCTGTGCTCGAGGGGTCTTGCGCTGCCACTCTGATGGGTGTAGGCCGCGCAGAAACCCCGTCTTTGCTGCACTGCGCCACCCTACGCTCAACCAAGTCGAGCGAGATCCGCCGATGCCCACCCGGCGTCTTGCAGGCCTGCAGACCACCGCGATCGACCATGAGTTGCACCGAACGCACCGCCAGACCCAGCGCTTGGGCCGCATCACGCGTACGACAGTCTTCAGGCATTTTCTTCAGAGAATTTGCTCCCATATGCGAAATTCATCATTCGTAAAACGATTGCTTTGATAAATTTAGCCATCCTACCGAAGTTTCACTACCGTCCCACTAGCATCCCTCTATTGCACGACCTTGACTCACCTCCCCCTTCCCCTCTCAGATTGATGGCTTCCCCACCATGCGCTGTATGGTGAGGCGATGTGGACGACCTGCTCACCTCACTGGGGGTTTGGAAGCCCAGTGCCGCACACGACGGACTCCCCATCCTCCTACGATCGTGCCCCTCGATTTCACACACTCATCTGCCATGCCCCAACGCATATTGATCGTTGAAGACCATGCGGACATCCGCAAGCTGATCCGCATGACCCTGGAGTTCGAGGCCTACGAAATCCACGAAGCCGCCACGGCGGACGCGGGCCTGGAGGCCGTGCGCAGCTTGCGCCCGGATCTTTTGTTACTGGACATCATGATGCCCGGAGACATGAACGGGCTGGATCTGTGCCGCCGACTCAAGTCCGACGAGACCCTGGGCAGGCCCCGGGTAGTCTTGCTCACCGCCCGCAGTCAGAGCCAAGACATCGAGGCGGGCATGAACGCGGGGGCGGACGCCTATTTACTCAAACCCTTCAGCCCCCTCAAGCTGATTGAAACCATCAACAGCCTGGGCAGCAACACTGCCCCAACGCCATGAACCAGCCCACCGCTGAAGCCACTCAGTTCGACCCGGCTGCCGCAGACCAGATGGAGAAGATCATCGCCGACCTGGGTCGCATGTATCAGGAGCGCAACGAGGCATTGCAGGAAGTGGCTCGCGCTCACCATGAGGCACTTTTCCTGCTAGCCGTGGCGGCCGAATACAAGGACAACGATACGGGCGTGCACATCGTGCGCATCGGCTTTTTAGCCGAAGCTCTGGCACTGTATCTCGGCCGAAGCCAAGCCTGGGCCCTGCTGCTGCGCAAGGCCGCACCCATGCACGACGTGGGCAAGATCGGCATCCCCGACAGCGTGCTCAAGAAGCCCACCGGCCTCACGCCTGAGGAGCGACAAATCATGAACAGGCACGCCGCCATGGGCGCAGACATGCTGGGCAAGTCGCGCATCGCACTGTTCCAGTTGGCAGCCGAAATCGCCCATACCCACCATGAGCGCTGGGACGGCCAGGGATACCCGCGAGGTCTGGCAGGCGATGCCATCCCACTGTCCGGGCGCATCGTAAGCATCGTGGACTTTTACGACGCCCTAACCATGGACCGAGTCTACCGTCCCGCCTTCAGCCACGGAAGGGCGCTGGAGATGCTGAAGGAGCAAAGCAGCAAGGCCTTTGACCCAGCCATCGTGGACTGCTTCATTCGCCATAGCGACGCCCTGCTGGATCTGCGCCTGCGCATCACGGAGAGCCGCATGAGCTTCGCCGACTTGGTGAACGCCCCTGCCCCCGCCCTATGACAACGCCCGTCCGCCACCTGCGGCCCTGGTGCACCCGGCTGCGGTGCCTGGTGCTGGCCCTTGCCGCCTGGCCCGCCCGCTCGAGCGAGGTCCGGGCACGCGCGAGACTAGCGGCGAACGACGGGCTTGCATCTGGCCCGCCTACCGGAGCGTCACTTGGCGCGACCCACGCTCGGGCCAGCTCCAAGGGCTGGACATCGACCTGCGCCTGCCGGTCGCGTTCGTCGACTCATCCTTCCCCCACCTAGTGCCGGACCTTCTGGGCGACCGCTGCGACGTGGCCATGTTCGGCATTGCCATGCCGTCCCAACGCGTCGACAAACCCGCATTTGCCACACCTTATCCGGCGAAGAGACATCCATGCCATCAACACACGCACGAGCTACGTGGTGCGCCAGTGGAGCACCATCGAACAGAGCGGCGTGCGAGTGGGCGCGCAGGCAAGCACCTTCATGGAGACTGTGATGCGTGAGCGCCTGCACGATGCACGCCCAGTATCCATGGTCCCGCCCCAGACACGCAAGCGCGAGTGGCTGGCCAGGCGCATCGACGTGTTCATGACTGAATACCCCTATGATCACGCGCTGAGCCAAAGCGTGGATGGAGCCGTACTGCTGGCGCTGCCCCGGCCCTTCCATGTGCTGCGCTATGGTTGGGCCAGCAAACCCGGTGATACCCAATGGCCGACCATCCTCAACGCCTTTGCTGCACGCATTCGCCAAGACGGGCGCCTTGCTGCAGCGGCGCGGCGCCATGGCCTGGAGCGCATCTCCGCGCAATAGCAACAGAGCCCTCCCTGCGATGCGCATGCCGTCCTTTTTTCTGCTCAACCAGCCATCAAACAGCGGCCGCGTGCTGGCCGCTGGCACTGCGCTTGCGCTGACCCTCAGCACTCTGGCCCTGATGTGGCTTGAGCTGGACAACATGGCCGAGCGCGAGCGGCAACGGCTAGCGCTACTGGTCGGTGTGATGGAGGCGCATGCCAGTCAAGTCTTCGAGGCCGGCGGGCGGGTGCTCGACAACCTGGCATCAAGGCTGATTTTGGAATCCCACAACATGGCGCAATTCGAGGCCCAACTCTCGACCCACCAGCAAAACCTCCCGTTCCTGCGCAGCATTTCCCTCGTCAGCGCCGAAGGGCTGGTGCTGGCCACAACCACCGCAGCCGGCAAGGGCGCGCGGGTCGACCTGGGCCGTCTACCACTGCCTGCACGGAAGGACGATCGCGTCACCATCGGGCCCTGGGTGCAAGGCCGTTCACTGGCGGAGCTTGGACGGCCCGGACAATCCCCCGCCGAACTGGGCTTGATACCTCTGGTGCGCCCCGTGCACCTGACGGCGCAGAACACGGTGCTACTGGTGGGATTGATCCACCCCGATACACTGACCAGATACCAGCAGCAGTTGCTCGATGCCGAGACCTCGGACTCCCGAGCGCTGTTGATGCGGGACGACGGCCTCGTGCTGACCCACGTCGGCCCGGAAGGCAACGTCCGGGGTTCCAGCATGCGCGAACACCCTCGTTTCCATGCGTTCAATCGAGCGCACAAGGGTAGCTACGGTCCCTTGAGGGTGCAGGAGAAGCTGACTCTGGGCGCTTGGCACAAGCTGGATGCTTATCCGCTCATGAGCCTAGTGGAGCAACCCTACACTTACACGCGCTGGCTGCACGCCCTGCGCGGCCCCTTGCTGTTCATGACTCTGGCGACCCTGATGATCGGCCTGATGACCCGTGCCGCATGGCGCAATGCCCGTGCGCGCGAGGCGGCACAACGCGAGCAGGAACTGTCCATCTTGTTCAAGAGCGTGAAGGAGCTGATCTTCCGCACCGATGCGCAGGGTTTGATCCGCTTCGTCAATCCGCGCTGGTACCACCTGACGGGCCAACCCTCTTCGGCAGCCCAGGGTAAGCACCTGTGCGATATCGTGGAACCGCCGTCCCGTCCGGCCGTGGCCGCACTGTTTCAAGCCAAGAACTCCAACGACTGGCGCAGGAGCAAGGCTAGCCTGCAAGGGCCAGACGGTAAGACCCATGTGCTGGAGATCACTGTCATCCCACTGACCGACCGCAACGGCCAGCTGCACGGCTACGCCGGCAGCGCGGTGGACATTACCGCTCTGCACGATGCGCAAAAGAACCTGCAGCACCAACTGGCATTGACCGAGCGCGTGATCGAAAGCAATCCGCTGCCCATGTGCCTGACCGACATGCAGGGGCGCTTCGTCATCGTCAACGCGGCCTGGGAGACCTTCATGGGCGTGCCACGCAGCCTGGCCCTGGGGCGCCCGAACCGAAACATCCTGCCGGCTGCGCAGGCGCGTGCCTACGATGCGCACAACGAACAGCTACTGCACGATGGCGGCACCGTGCGCTACGAGGAGCGGGTGCATCAGTCCGACGGCAGTGCGCGCGACGTGCAGATCACCAAGGTGCTGCTGCACTCGGCGCAGGGCGAGCCCATGGGCGTGCTGGTCAACAAGCTAGACATCACCGATTACCTCGTCGCGCGCGACCAGGCCCAGGAGGCATCGCGCAGCAAGAGCGAGTTCGTCGCCAACATCAGCCACGAGTTGCGCACGCCACTGCAGTCCATTCTGGGGTTTTCTGAGCTGGGCATCGCGCGTGCCCACCAACAGGAGAAGTATGTCGCCATGTTCGGCGACATCCACGCCGCGGGCCAGCGCATGCTGGGCCTGGTCAACGACCTGCTCGACATCTCCAAGATCGAGAGTACGGTGGGCGCCTTTCACTTCATACGTAACGACGTGCGCGACTTGATTGAGGACGCGGCGGGCGAGATGCAGGTGCTGCTGGAGCCCAAGGGCCTGACACTGCAGCTGGAGCTGGGCCGCATGCCGCTCGTCTCCAAACTCGACCCGACGCGGTTTGCACAAGTGCTGCGAAACGTGCTGTCCAATGCGGTGAAGTTCGCGCCCGAGGGCAGCACCATCACGGTCAGCGCCCGGCTGGCCAACGAAGACACCATTGCCATTGCAGTGCGCGACCATGGGCCCGGCATTCCGCCCGCAGAGCTGGAAGCGGTGTTCGACGCCTTCGTGCAATCGAGCAAGACGCGCGACGGCTCGGGCGGCACGGGCCTGGGCCTGGCCATCTGTCGCAAGATCGTCACGGCCCATGGCGGGCATATCCACGCCACCAGCGCGCGCGGCAGCGGAACGATCCTCCACATCACCCTGCCGACGGCCAGATACACCGACACCATGCCTGGATTCCTCCATTGAGCCCGCCCTGTTAGGCCGATCCAATCTTGACCACAGCACGGCGACAGGATATTGACCCGCGCGCAAGCTGCCGGCCAACCCCGAACCTGCCCGCCTGTCATCACGCCTTGAGCGTGAAGAAGAACGTGGCGCCCTCGCCCGGAGCCGAGATCACCCAGACCCGGCCACCGTGGCGCGAGACGATGCGTTTGACAATGCTGAGTCCGATACCCGAGCCGCCGAACTCGCTCTGGCTGTGCAGGCGGTTGAACGGGGCGAACAGGCGGGCTGCCAACTGTATGTCGAAGCCGCAGCCTTCGTCCCGCACGAAGAATACAAACTCCTCGTCCTGCACGAAGCCATCCACCTCGATGCAGGTGCTCTCCTTCTTCGCACTGAACTTCCAGGCGTTGCGCATCAAGTTGTCAAGCACGCAGCGCACCAGGGTCGCGTCCGCCAGCGCCAGCAGGCCCGGCGCAACGGTGATCACGGCTCGCCGCCCCGGCTCGGATGCCATCAGCGCTTCGCCCAGTTCGCTCGCTATCTGGCTAATGTTGACTTGGGCCAGCTCCATCGACGAGCGCGACAAACGCGACATCTCCAGCAAGGCATCGATCAGATCGCCCATACGCACAGCCGAGGCGCCCATGTTCTTGAGCAGTTTGATACCCGGCTCGCCCAGCCCGTCGGCGTAATCTTCGATCATCACCGTGCTCAGCCCGGCAATGACCCGGATCGGCGCTCG
>NZ_JBWKZH010000048.1:0-46540 GCF_059424305.1 Hydrogenophaga sp. GW456-12-10-14-TSB4
GGGTGGGGGTGGCAGAAGTCATGGCCGGCATTTTCGCCGATCCGCCGTCTGGCCCCACGGCGCTCGCGCCGGGCCGTCTTGGATAGACTCGGCCCCATGGACAACGCTTCGTTCGCTTTCACCGCCGTTTTCTGCGCCCTGCTGCTGCTGGGCCTGCTGGTGCGCACCGTGCTGGCCAGCCGGCAGATCCGCCACGTGGCGCGCCACCGCGGCGCCGTGCCGGCGGCGTTCAGCGACACGATCGCCTTGAGCGCGCACCAGAAGGCCGCCGACTACACCATCGCCAAAGGCCGTTTCGGCCTGCTGGAGACCGCGATCGACGCCGCCCTGTTGCTGGGCTGGACCTTGCTGGGTGGCCTGGACTGGCTGAACCAGCGGCTGCTGGACGCAATGGGCGGCGGCCTGCTGCAGCAGCTGGCGCTGCTCGCGGCCGTCGTGCTGATCGGCGGCCTGGTCACCCTGCCCCTGGGCTGGTACGCCACCTTCCGCATCGAGGAACGCTTCGGCTTCAACAAGATGACGATGTCGCTCTGGTTGCGCGATCTGGTCAAGGGCACGCTGCTCGGCGCGCTGATCGGCCTGCCGATCGCCGCGCTGGTGATCTGGCTCATGGGCGCGGCCGGCCCGACCTGGTGGCTCTGGGCCTGGGGCGTGTGGATGGCTTTTTCACTGATCGCGACGGTGCTGGGTCCTACCCTCATCGCACCGCTGTTCAACAAGTTCGAGCCGCTGTCGGACGAAACGCTCAAGGCGCGCGTGAACGCCCTCATGCAACGCTGCGGCTTCGCGGCCAAAGGTCTGCTCGTGATGGACGGCAGCAAGCGCAGCGCCCATGCCAACGCCTACTTCACCGGCTTCGGCGCGGCCAAGCGCGTGGTGTTCTTCGACACCCTGCTCAAGCAGCTGAGCCCCGACGAGATCGACGCCGTGCTCGCCCATGAGCTCGGCCATTACAAGCGCCGCCACATCCTCAAGCGCATCGTGCTGATGTTCGCGCTGAGCCTGACGGGCTTTGCGCTGCTGGGCTGGGTGTCGAGCCAGGCCTGGTTCTTCAGCGGCCTGGGCGTGACGCCGTCGATGGAAGCCCCCAACGACGCGCTGGCCCTGCTGCTGTTCATGATGGTCGTGCCGCTGTTCACCTTCTTCCTCTCGCCGTTGATGGCGCAGCTCTCGCGCCAACACGAATTCGAGGCCGATGCCTACGCCGTGGCCCACACCAGCGGCCACGACCTCGCCAGCGCGCTGCTCAAGCTCTACAAGGACAATGCGAGCACGCTCACGCCCGACCCGCTGTACGCGCGCTTCTACTACTCCCACCCGCCGGCGAGCGAACGCCTCCCCCGCCTGCTGACCGCCTGACGCGAGACCGACCCCATGAACCCGATCCACCAGAACCGCCGCGCCCTCTCCGCCACCGAAATCGTGACCCAGCTCACCCAGCTCAACGGCGATGCCGCCCAGGGCTGGAAGCTGATCGACGGGGCGCTGGAGAAAACCTACAGCTTCGCCAACTTCCACGAGACCATGGCCTTCGTGAACGCCCTGGCCTGGATCGCGCACCGCGAGGACCACCACCCCGACCTGGCCGTCAGCTACGGCCGCTGCACGGTGCGCTTCAACACGCACGACGTGAACGGCATCTCGGCCAGCGACTTCCACTGCGCCGCCGCGGTGGACGCGCTGCAGAAGGCCTGATGGCCGATCTGCAACCCGGTCTGGTGGTGGCCGCCCACGGGCGCCACTGCCTCGTGGAAAGCCTCGACGGCGAGCGCCGCATCTGCCACCCGCGCGGCAAGAAGAACGCCGTGGTCGTGGGCGACCGCGTGCAATGGCAGGTCACCGGCGACGAGGGCAGCATCGAGCGCGTGGACGAACGGCGCAACCTGTTCTACCGCCAGGACGAGATGCGCACCAAGTCCTTCGCCGCCAACCTCGACCAGGTGCTGGTGCTGGTGGCGGCCGATCCGGAGTTTTCCGAAAGCCAGCTCACGCGAGCGCTGATCGCGGCCCAGGCCGAAGGCATCGACGTGCTGATCGTGCTCAACAAGAGCGACCTGCAACCCGCCTTCGACCGCGCCTGGGCCCGCCTGGAGCCCTACCGCCGCATGGGCTGCACCGTGCTGCCGCTGCGGCTGAAGTCCGCCGACGGCTCGGAAGCCGGCCTCGATGCCCTGCAGCAGCGGCTGGACAACAAGCGCACGCTGGTGCTCGGCCCCTCGGGCGTGGGCAAGAGCACGCTGGTGAACCGGCTGGTGCCCGAGGCGCGCGCGCAGACCGGTGAGATCTCGCGCGCACTCAACTCGGGCAAGCACACCACCACCAGCACCACCTGGTACTGGGTGGACGCGCAGCGCCGCACCGCGCTGATCGATTCACCGGGTTTTCAGGAATTCGGCCTGAACCACATCGAGCCGATGCAGCTGGCGCACCTCATGCCCGACCTGAACGCCACGCTGGGCCACTGCCGCTTCTACAACTGCACGCACCTGCACGAGCCGGGTTGCGGGGTGGTGGAACACGTGCAGACTGGGGAGCCGGACCAGCCGGTAGACGATCCACTGGCGATCAGCGAGAACCGCTACCGTCTGTACAGCGAGCTGTTCGCCGAACTCTCGGACAAACGCCGGTACTAGAGCCCCGCGAGCGTGAGCAGCGCGAGCAGGAGCATCCAGAGCACCACCGCGCGCCACACCAGGCCCACCACGCTGCTGAGGTGGGCCAGTTGCGGGTCCGGCCGGGCGCCGGGGTCGCCCACCACCTCGTCGTCTTCGATCGTGAGCGGATCGAGCTGCGGGGTCAGCCGCACGTTGATCGCGCCCGAGGTGGCGGCCAGCACCACGCCGTCGCTGCCCGGGGCGAAGCGCTCGGCGTCCCCGCGCCAGCTGGCCACGGCCTCCTCGAAGTTGCCCACCACGGCGAAGCCCAGCGCCGTCATGCGCGCCGGCACGTGGTCGACCCAGCGCCAGGCGGTCGCGGCGGCGTGCTGCAGGGCCGGGCTGGGCGTGCCGTCCGGGCGCGCGCGCCAGTTGCGCGAGATGTACTCGGCCATGCGGTAGAACACCGCGCCCGACGGGCCCAGGCCGATGGCCCAGAACACAACGAAGCACACCAGCACACCGAACACATGGCGGTGGGCCGCCAGCACGGACTGCTCGATCACCTGGCGCAACAACTCGGTGCGCGGCAGACTGGAGGCGTCCACGCGCAGCCAGCGGGCCAGCTTCTCGCGCGCGCCGGCGTCGTCGCCCACATCGAGCGCCTGCCGGATTTCGCTGAAGTGGTGGCTGAACTGGCGAAAGCCCAGCGTCACGTACAGGATGCCCACCGTCCACACGAAGGCCAGCACGGAGCTGAACTGCCACAGGCCCCAGTACACCAGGCCGGCGATGGCCGCCGGCACGCCCACGGCCAGCGCCCAGGCGACCCAGCCGTGCGAGGACTGGCCGGCGTCGAGGTTGCGGCGCACGGTGCGCGCCCAGCCGCGCAGGCCGGCGTGAACAGGGTTGTCAAAGGCGAGCGGGCGCGCCTGCTCCAGCAGCAGGGCAATGAGGATGGCGAAAAAACTCATGGCGCCATCATAGTGGCGTGAGGCCCGAGCGCCACCCGGCGCAACACGGGCTGCCCGGCCCTTAGGCGCTGAGCATGCGGTAGAAGTTGCGCAACATGCCGGCCGTGGCGCCCCAGATGAAGCGCTCCCGGTCGCCGTCCAGGTAGGGCATGGAGTACCACTCGCGCACCACCCCCTCGAAGGCCAGCGCGTGGCGCTTGTGGTTCAAGGGGTTCATGAGGTAGGCCAGCGGCACCTCGAACACGTCGGCCACCTCGTCCGGGTTGGGCACCAGCTCGAAACCGGGCCGCACCAGCCCCACCACCGGCGTGACGAAGAAGGAGGTGCCGGTGACGTAGACCGGCAACGTGCCCAGCACCTCCACCCGCTCCGGCGCCAGGCCGATCTCTTCCTGCGCCTCGCGCAGGGCGGCGGCGGTGGCGTCGGCGTCTTCGGGGTCGAGCTTGCCGCCCGGCAGGGCGATCTGGCCCGAGTGCGTGGAGAGGTGGGCCGTGCGCTGGGTCAGGATGAGCGTGAGCTCGTCGCGCATCACCAGCGGCAGCAGCACCGCCGCCTCGGCGGGAGCGCGGTCGGCGAACTTGCGCTCGCGCAGCAGTTCGGGCGTCCACACCGGCGGCCGGGCGAAGAGCTCGCGCAACCCTGCGGGGGTGAGGCGTTGCGCCTGCGCCGGGCGCAGCATCTCGTCGGCCTCGTCCGCGACGATGGGCGCCAGACGCGGATCAAAGGCGGGAAGAACGTGGGTCATGTAGGGGCAAGCATAGGCCAGACGCAAAAAAGCCGCTCCGGGGGAGCGGCTTTTCTGGAGGGTGCAGGCGATCGGGCCAGGCCCGATGCGCTTTACGCGCCCAGCTTTTCCTTGATGCGGGCCGACTTGCCGCTGCGCTCGCGCAGGTAGTACAGCTTGGCACGGCGCACGGCACCGCGGCGCTTGACTTCGATCTTGGCGATCAGCGGGCTGTACAGCGGGAAGGTGCGCTCGACGCCTTCGCCGTTGGAGATCTTGCGAACGATGAAGCTGGAGTTCAGGCCGCGGTTGCGGCGGGCCACCACCACGCCTTCGTAGGCCTGCACGCGCTTGCGGGTGCCTTCGATCACGTTCACGCTGACGATCACGGTGTCGCCAGGGGCGAACGGGGGAATGACTTTGCCAAGGCGAGCAATTTCTTCTTGCTCAAGGGTCTGGATGAGGTTCATGATTTCCTGTTTTGTCGGTCATGGCCGCGCTGCACTAAAGGCCGCGAATCCGGCAGGGCCCCTGTCCAGACCCTTGCGGGTTTGCGGGGTGGCCCGGTCGCGGCGGCCGGTCAGAGGATCGAAAAGCCTTGGATTATAGCAATCCTTGAGCGCGGAGAAAAGCCTGGTCCGCCGCATCGAGCAAACCCTGGGCCCGGGCACGGGCCAGCAGGTCGGGCCGGCGGCTGGCCGTGAGCAGCAGGCTTTGCTCGCGCCGGTGGCGGGCGATGCGCTCGTGGTGGCCGCCCAGCAGCACCTCGGGCACCCCGATCGGCCCCTGCGGGCCCTGCCAGACTTCGGGGCGGGTGTGGTGCGGGCTGTCGAGCAGGCCGTCGAGCGCCGGGTTGAAGCTGTCCTGCTGGTGGCTGCCCTCGTCGGTCAGCACGCCGGGCTGCAGGCGCGCCACGGCGTCGAGCAGGGCCATGGCCGCGATCTCGCCGCCCGAGAGCACGAAGTCGCCCAGGCTGATCTGCCGGTCCACGCAGGTGTCGATGAAGCGCTGGTCGATGCCTTCGTAGCGGCCGCACACCAGCACCGCGCCCTGGCTGCGCGACCAGCCCTCGACGCCGGTGTGGTTCAGCGTGTCGCCGATCGGGGAAAAAAGGACCACGGGCGCGCGGGCATCGTCGGCCTCCGCGCGCTCGGCGCGGATGGCCTGCAGGCATTGCCACAGGGGCTCGGCCATCATGACCATGCCCGGCCCGCCGCCGAACGGGCGGTCGTCGACGCGGCGGTAGTTGCCTTCGGCGAAGTCGCGCGGGTTCCAGAGGTGCACGGCCACCTGGCCGGACTCGAAGGCGCGGCGGTTGATGCCGTGCTGCAGGAACGGCGCAAAGAGCTCAGGGAAAAGCGTGATGACGTCGAAGCGCATGGCGGTATTGTGAGCGTCAACGATCCGGCGCCGGGCCGCCCCAAGCCGGATCAACCCCCTCGGGGGGCAGCGAACCGCGCAGCGGCGCAGCGTGGGGGCCTAGTAGTCCGGCTGCCAGTCGGCGGTGATGCGGCGCTGGACCTTGTCGACGTCGTCGATGTAGGCGGCCACGAACGGAATCATGCGCTCGGCGGTCTGCTCGGCGCCGTCCACCGTCTCGGTGTGTTCGAGCACCAGCACCGAGGTGGGGCCGGTGGGCATGAGGTCGCGCACCACGCCCAGGTGCACGCCTTCGCGGTTGAACACGTCCAGGCCGATCAGGTCGACCCAGTAGTACTCCCCTTCGGGCGTGGCCGGGAAGGCACTGCGCGGCAGGTAGATGCGCACGCCCTTGAGGGCCTCGGCGGCATTGCGGTCGTCCACGCCGTCCAGCCGGGCGACCAGGCCGTCGGCGTGGGACTTCACTTCCGCCACGCTCACGCCCACGCAACCGGTGAACGCGGCAAAGCCGCGCGCGAAGCGGGCTTCGGGCGGCTGAAGGAACCAGGCAGTGGAAGCAAACAGCGCCGAGGTGTCGGCGCTGTGGGGCAGGATGCGAACCCAGCCCTTGATGCCCCACGCGTCCTGTATGCGCCCCAGTTCGACGGCGTCGTCGGGCAGGGACAACGCCTGGAAGGCGCCGGACGCGGGGTGGCTCACCTTGGCAGGATCAGGCAGCGGCCTTGTCGGCGTTCTGCTTGACCAGGCGGGCAACGGTGTCTGACGGGGTGGCGCCGACGCCGGTCCAGTAGGTCAGGCGGTCCAGGGCGATGCGCAGGGGCTCTTCACCACCACGGGCCAGCGGGTTGTAGAAGCCGATGCGTTCGATGAAACGGCCATCGCGGCGATTGCGCTTGTCGGCAACCACGATGTTGTAGAACGGACGGGCTTTTGCGCCGCCGCGGGAGAGTCGAATGACGACCATGATTTATCCTTCGGGTGGAGAGGTACCGGTAATTCGGTACATCACTGGATCTTGCGACCCGCTTATCTGCAGCGCTTGAGACACACGACTGACCACCCGGCCAGCGAAACGCCACGAAACCCGCGATTATAGCCCGTTCGCTGGTTTTGCCCGTATTTTCCCGAGCGACCCCTATCCATGCCCCTGATCCGCCCCAGCCGCGACGAAGACCTCGACGCGATCACCCGCATTTACGGCCACCATGTCCTCCATGGCACCGGCACCTTTGAAACCACCCCGCCCTCCCTGGCCGAGATGACGGCGCGCCGCGCCGACGTGCTGGGCAAGGGTCTGCCCTGGCTGGTGGCCGAAGAAGGCGGCCAGGTGCTGGGCTATGCCTACGGCAACTGGTTCAAGCCGCGCCCGGCCTACCGCTTTTCGGTCGAGGATTCGATCTACATGGACCCGACCGCCCACCGCCAGGGCCTGGGGCGCGCGCTGCTCGCCGAGCTGCTGGCGGTGCTGGAGCGCACCGGCACGCGCAAGGTGATGGCGGTGATCGGCGACTCGGCCAACGCCGGCTCGATCGGCGTGCACAAGGCGCTCGGCTTCGAGCCTGTGGGCGTGGTGCAGTCGTGCGGCTGGAAGTTCGACCGCTGGCTCGACATCGTGCTGATGCAGAAAACCCTGGGTGCCGGTGACAGCACGCCACCGACCGAGGGGGCGTGAGCATGATTCGCAAGAACAAGACGCTGGCGGTCTGGCTGGCGCTGCTGGGGGGCATGCTCGGCCTGCACCGCTTCTACCTGCGCGGCCTGGGCGACTGGGTGGGCTGGCTGCACCCGATCCCGGCGGCGCTGGGTCTGTGGGGCGTGGACCGCGTGCTGCTCTACGGGCAGGACGACAAGCTCTCGTGGGTGCTGATCCCGCTGCTGGGCGCAACCATCTCCGCCAGTTGCCTGATGGCCATCGTCTACGCCCTGACCGACCGCGAGAAATGGAACCGCCAGTTCAACCCCCAGCTGCCGGCGGACGCCGTGTCGGGCGGCACCAACTGGCTGACCATCGGCGCCCTGGTCGCCGCGCTGCTGATGGGCACGGTCGCGCTGATGGGCAGCCTGGCCTTCGGCTTCCAGCGCTACTTCGAGTACCAGGTCGAAGAAGGCCGCAAGATCAGCCAGTGACGCTCAGTTGAGCCAGGCCATGGCGGTCATCACCAGGCTGAGCGTGAACAGCGCGAGCACGGTGGACAGGCCCATGGCGGCGGTGGTCACTTCCTGCGCCACCTCGTAGCGCTGCGCAAACAGGAACACGTTGGCCCCCACCGGCAGGGCCGCGGCCACCACCATCACGGTGAGCGGCATGCCCGTGATGCCCAGGGCCCAGGCGCTCAGCCCCACCAGCAGCGGCAGCACCAGGTTCTTGGACACGCTGACCCACAGGGCCTGCCGCAGGTGGCCGGCCATGGGCGTGCGCGCCAGGGTCACGCCCACCAGCACCAGCGCGATCGGGCCGAACGCGCTGCCCAGCAACTGCAGCGGCCTGTCCACCACCGTGGGCAGGGTGAGGCCGGTCTGCGCAAACAGCAGGCCGCACAGGATGGGCAGGGGAATCGGGTGGATGAGCGCGCCCTTGAAGGCCGACCACGCCGTGGCCAGCACGTGCGGCGCGCGCTGGCCGCCCGCGCGGGCTTCGCGCGCCACCGCGAGCTCCAACACGATGGAGCCGGTGGTCAGCAGGATCAGCGCATGCACCGAGACCAGCGTGAGCACCGTGACCTGCGCGCTCTTGCCGTAGGCCAGCTCCACCAGCGTGATGCCCAGCATCACCATGTTGGAGAAGGTGCCGGCCAGGGCCAGCACCACACTGCCCCGGTTGAACCCGCGCCAGGCGATGGACACCGCCAGCAGCGACAGCGCCGCGAGGAAATAGGCGCCGATCGGCCGCAGGTCGAGCTCCTGGAAATGCACCGAGCTCATGGTGCGGAACAGCAGGGCCGGGATGAGCAGCAGGAAGACCAGGTTGGACAGGTCCTTGACCGCGGCATCGCGGATCCACTGCAGGCGCCCGGCGAGGTAGCCGAGGCCGATCAGGATGAAGACCGGGGTGAGGGAGGCGACGACGGGGTGGCTGGCGATGTTCACCCGGCGATGGTATCGCCAGGCACGCGCTCACTCGACGCCGACGGCACCGGTGATGCGGTAGTACAGACCGTAGGGATCGTTCTGCAGCACGTGGAAAGTGCCTTCGACGACCACCGCCTCCAGCTTGTACTTCACCGGCCTGGCGGTGCGCACCTCGACCATGCTCTCGGGCCCGCCCGGCGTGCAGAAGCTGCAGGTCAGCGGCACCGAGGCGAGCAGGAAGTGGCGCTGGGTCTCGCCCGGCTCCAGCGGCATCATGAAACCCTGCAGGCGCAGCTTCTTCTGGTTCAGCTCGGCCACAGGCGCCGGGTACACCGGCACGATGCGCTTGTTCTCGACCTTGGTCGTGATGTCGGTGAGCGTCGACCAGGCCACCACATCGTTGCGCCTGGGCAGCGGCGCGAACGGGCTGAGCGGGCTGTGCACCCCCGCGCCCTGGCCATGCGGCAGGCCTGAGGCCTGGCTCGACGGCGCGCTGCCCGGCGGCACCGGCGAGCTCAGCACCTGGGCGCCGGCGCTGCCCAGCAGGGCCCCGCCCATCACGAGCAGCGCGGCAAAACGGGAGGCATGTGACAGATGGGGCATGGGGAATCGTCTCGGAGGGGGTTCAGGCCGTCAGTGCGCGTGGCGCATGCCGCAGTATTTTCCCAGTGCCAGACCCTTGCAGGCCGTCGCGAGTTCCTGCATGCACACTTTTTCGCCCTTTCCGGCCTCCAGGCACTTGGCCGCGCCTTCGTGTGCCACGGCCATGGCGCGGTGGCGGGCGATGTCTTCCTTGGTCTCCTTGTCGGAATGCTGGGCCAGCGCGGCGGTGGACAGCAGGGCGGCGGCGAACAGGAACAGGGTTTTCTTCATGGTGTTACCTCGAATTCAGGAGTTGAGTGACATCGACACGGTAGGCATGGATGGCCGGCAGCAGCGCCGCCACCACCGCCACCCCAACAGCCAGCACGGGCACCCAGGCTTCACCGGGCACCCATTGCCAACCCGTGATGGCCAGCGAATGCCGGGCCATCAACATCTCGCCCATCAGGGCCGTGAGCGCGTGCGCGGCCAGCAGGCCCAGCGCACACGCCAGCAGCGCAAGCCACAGCGCCTCGCACAGCAGCAGCGCGGCCACCCGCGTGGGCGGCGCGCCCAGCATGCGCAGCATCGCCAGGTCGGCCCGGCGCTCGCGCACCGCGCTCCAGAGCGCGATGAAGACCGACAGCCCGGCCACGCCCAGGAGCACCGCCGCCAGCCCGCGCAGCACCTGCGTGCCCACGCCGACCATGCTCAGCAGGCGCGTGATCTCCACCGCCGGCGCGGCGGCCTGCAGCGAGGTGGTTTCGTTGATGAAGCGCGGCAGGCTCACCGCCGCCAGCGGCGTGCGGTAGCGGATCAGGGCCAGCGTGATCTCGCGCTCGGCGGCCAGCGCCTCGGCCAGCTCGGCGCGTTCGGCCTCGTCCATGTTCGCGCCTGCGTGCATGTCGTCGTGCACGCGCCAGACCGATTCGGTGGCGGTGAGCACCAGCCGGTCGAGCACACAGCCGCAAGGCGCAAGCACGCCGGTGACGGTGTACGGCGTCTCGCCGTGCGAGCTGCCACCCACGCCCAGGCCGTGTGCGCCCTCGAAGGCCTGGCCTACCTTCAAGCCGGTGCGCGCGGCGACCTGCGCCCCCAGCACGGCCTCCAGCGGCGCTTGCCAGAGCACGCCCTGCGCGAGCCGGGCGCCATAGTGGGCCGGGTAGTCGTGCGTGGTGCCCACGATGCGGAAACCGCCCAGGTTGTCGCCCAGGCTCAGCGGAATGAGCTGCGCCACCTGCGGGTGTTCGGCGAGCTGGCGGGCCTCGGCCAGCGGGATGTTGCCGGGCGGCACGTCGAGGTGGAACACGCCCGCGAGGATGAGCTGCATCGGGCTGCCCTTGGCGCCCACCACCGCATCGATGCCGGCGAGGTCGCGCTCGAAGGCGCGGTCCACCTGGTCGCGCGCAATCAGCACGAAGGCCATGGAGGCCAGCCCGAGCGCGAGCAGCAGCAGGTTGAGCGCCGAGGCCAGCGGGCGCGACCAGAGATAGCGCCAGGACAGGGTCAACACGTTCATGCCACGCGCTCCGGGCGGGCCGCCACGAAGGCCAGCAACTGAGCATGCGGCAACGCCTCGCGCACCCGGGCGTCGTGGGTGGCGATCACGAGCGTGGCGTCCAGCGACTGCGCGCTGCGGCGCAGCAGCGAGAGCGCCGTCATGCAGGCATCGTCGTCCAGGCTGGCGGTGGGCTCGTCGGCCAGGATCACGCGCGGGCGCAGCAGCACGGCGCGCGCCAGGGCCACGCGCTGGGCTTGCCCGCCCGACAGTTGCGTGGGCCGGCGGCTCGCCAGCGCGCCCAGGTCCAGCGCCTCCAGCACCCGGACCACGGCGGCACGGTCCACCGGCAGGCCGGCGGCGAAGTGCGCCAGCGCGAGGTTGTCGGCCACCGTGAGCGCATCGCTCAGGTGCAGTTGCTGCGGCAGAAAACCGATGTGGCGCGCGCGCCAGGCGTCGCACGCCGCCCCGCCCAGGGCCCCCACCGACTGGCCGGCCACCACGATCTCGCCCGCACCGGGCGTGAGCAGGCCGGCGGCCAAGGCCAACCACGTCGACTTGCCGCTGCCCGACGGCCCGCGCAGCAGCAGGGTGCCGCCCTGCGCCACCGCCACATCGGCCATGCGCAGCGGCGCCTGGCCCGCGTGGGCGTACTGCAAACCGCGGGACTCGATCACGCAGCGGGCTCCAGGCAATCCGAGCAGGTGCCGTGCACCGCCACCTGCTCGCCCCGGTGACCCTGGCTCGCGAGGGTGCGCAACAGGTCGCGGGCCAGCTCGCTCACGTCGACCATCGGAAATTGCCGGTGGCAGGCGTCGCACTCGAAGCGCGGCGGCGTGCCCTCGTCGGGATTCGCATCCAGCGGCGCCAGGCTGAAGCGCCAGGTGCGGGCCTGGTCGTCGGTCTGGCGCTGCAGCACGCCGCACGCGGCCAGGCGGTCGAGCAGGCGGTAAAGCGTGACGCGGTTGATGTCCAGCCCGCGCGCGGTGAGCGCGTTCAACGCCTGCGCGTGGGTGAGCCCGCCGTGCGGCTGCGCCAGGAACAGGCCGAGCACGGCGCGCGTGGCCAGCGTGCGGCGCAGGCCGGCGGCTTCCAGGCGGGTCTGGATGTGGGGTGGCACGGCCACCGGTTCTTTGGTCTGGCGTGGCGACATGGCTGGGCCTCCATAAATGCAACTATGTTGCGTTAACATACGCACTATCGCAATTCAGTTGCAATATCTTAGCGCCAACCGTCCCGTGCCCGACTTCCACGCCCCTTCCCGCCCGGCGACCCCGCCGGCCATCGTGCTGCACGACCTCACGCTGGGCTATGAACGCCACCCCGCCGTGCACCACCTCTCGCTCACGCTGCCGCCGGGGGCGCTGGTGGCGGTGGTCGGGCCCAACGGCGCGGGCAAATCGACCTTGCTGAAGGCGCTGGCCGGCCAACTCCCACCCCTGGGCGGGCGCATTGACGGCCTGGGCGAGCCCCACCGTGTGGCCTGCCTGCCGCAGCACAGCGGCATCGACCGCAGCTTTCCCATCTCGGTGCAGGAGCTGGCGCTGCTCGGCCTGTGGCACGAGGTGGGCGCGCTCGGGCGCTACAGCGCCGCGCACCGCCGCGCCTGCCACGAGGCGCTGGCCGCGGTCGGCCTGCTGGGCTTCGAGCGGCGCGCCATCGACACACTCTCGGGCGGCCAGCTGCAACGCGCCCTGTTTGCGCGCCTGATCCTGCAGGACGCCCCGGTGGTGCTGCTCGACGAGCCCTTCGCCGCGATCGACCAGCGCACCGTCCACGACCTGCTCGCCCTGCTGCACCGCTGGCATGCGCAGGGCCGGACGGTGATCGCGGTGCTGCACGACCTGGCCCAGGTGCGCGAGCACTTTCCGCACACCCTGCTGCTGGCCCGCGAGCCGGTGGCCTGGGGACCGACGGCCGAGGTGCTGACCGCCGGGCACTGGACCCGCGCCCTGCGGCTGCAGGAGCCGTTCGACGACGAGGCCGGTGCCTGCGACACCACCGCCCAAGGGGTACCGGCATGAACAGCGCGCTGTGGCTCGACCCGTTCCTGGAATTCGGCTTCATGCAGCGCGCGCTGCTCGGCTGCGTGCTGCTCTCGGTCAGCGCCGCGCCGGTCGGTGTGTTCCTGATGCTGCGCCGCATGAGCCTGACCGGCGACGCCATGGCCCACGCGATCCTGCCGGGCGCCGCGCTGGGCTACCTGGTGGCCGGCCTGTCGCTGGGCGCCATGACGGTGGGCGGCATCGCCGCCGGCCTGGCGGTCGCCGTCGGTTCGGGCCTGGTGGCGCGTCACACCGTGCTGCGCGAAGACACCAGCCTCGCGGCCTTCTACCTGCTCTCGCTCGCGCTCGGCGTGCTGATCGTCTCGACGCGCGGCAACAGCGTGGACCTGCTGCACGTGCTCTTCGGCACCGTGCTCGCGCTGGACGACCCGGCCCTCGCGCTGCTGGGCGGCATCGCCACGGTGACGCTGCTGGCCTTGCGCGTGCTGTACCGCCCGCTGGTGCTGGAGTGCCTGGACCCGGGCTTCCTGCGCGGCACCAGCCGCTGGAGCGCGGTGGCGCACTTCGGTTTTCTGGCGCTGCTGGTGATCAACCTGGTGGCTGGCTTCCATGCCCTGGGCACGCTGATGGCGGTGGGAATGATGGTGCTGCCCGCCGCCGCCGCGCGCTTCTGGGTGCGCCGCCTGCCGCCGCTGCTGGCCACCGCCGTGGCCCTGGCGCTGCTCGCCAGCGCGAGCGGCCTGCTGGTGTCCTACCACGCCGACTGGCCCACCAGCCCCGTGATCGTGCTCTGCCTGGGCGCGACGGTCCTGTTCTCGATGCTGTTCGCGCCGCACGGCCTGCTGCGCCAGCGGCGCCCCGCCCTTTCCCACCTCAAAGCCTGAAACGAAGGACCCGTTCATGACACACACCACCGCCTTCCTGCCCCGCCGCACCGCCACCCTCGCCGCGCTGGCGCTGGGCCTGGCCGCGCTCACCCCGTCGCTGCACGCGCAGGCGCCGCTGCGCGCCGTCGCCAGCTTCAGCATCCTGGGCGACATCGTGAAAGAGGTCGGCGGCGACCGCGTGGCGGTCGACGTGCTGGTCGGGCCCGGTGCCGACGCCCACGTGTTCCAGCCCACGCCCGCCCATGCGCGCCTGGTCGGCCAGGCGCAGGTGGTGTTCGCCAACGGCCTGGGCTTCGAGGGCTGGCTGAGCCGCCTGCTCAAGACCTCGGCCTACCTGGGTCGGCCGGTGACCGTCAGCCAGGGCATCCCGCCGCTCAGGAGCGAAGCCGACCACGGCCATGGCGATCACAAGGGCCACAGCCACGACGAGATCGACCCGCACGCCTGGCAAAGCGTGGCCAACGTGAAGGTGTACGCGCGCAACATCGCCAAGGCCCTGTGCCAGGCCGACGCCGCCAGCTGCGACCTCTACCAGCGCAACGCGCGCGCCTACGAAGCGAAGCTCAACGAGCTCGACACCGAGATCCGCGCGGCCTGGGCGCCGATCCCGGTGGCGCAGCGCAAGGTGATCACCTCGCACGATGCGTTCGGCTACTACGCCCGCGACCACCGGGTGAGCTTCCTCGCACCGCAAGGCGTGAGCACCGAGAGCGAGGCCTCGGCCAAGGGCGTGGCGCAGCTGGTGCGCCAGATCCGCAAAGACCAGATCAAGGCGCTGTTCGTCGAGAGCATCTCGGACCCGCGCCTGATCGAGCAGATCGCGCGCGAGACCGGCGTCAAGCCCTCGGGCGCGCTGTATTCCGATTCGCTCTCCGCGCCCGGCGGCGCAGCGGCGAGCTACATCGAGCTGATGCGCTTCAACACCCGCGCCCTCACCACCGCGGTGCGCGGGCAATGAGCACCACCCCCTTCGCCATCAAAGCCAGGCACCGCATGCTTCACCCCGCTTTTCGCCTTCTCCCGTGCGCGATGGCCAGCGTCTCGATGGCCGCCTGGGCCCAGACCGAGCCCGCGCCCACGCTGGAGACCGTCACCATCACCGGCACGCGCGAGCGCGCCTACCGCGCCGTCGTCGCGCCCACCGCCAACAAGAGCGACACCACGGTGAAGGAAACGCCCTTCTCCATCCAGACCGTCACGCGCGAGCTGATGGAAGACCGCGGCGTCACCAGCTTCGGCGAGGCCGTGCGCACCGTGCCGGGCCTGACGCCCCAGGTCGGCTGGGGCGGCAGCAACGACCGCTTCCGCCTGCGCGGCTTCGCCACCTCCGCCAACCTCAAGAACGGCTTCCGCCGCAGTGTGTTCGCACCGGTGGACGAGCTGGTCAACATCGAACAGATCGAGGTGCTCAAGGGCCCGGCTTCCGCGCTGTACGGTCGCTTTGAACCAGGGGGTGTGGTCAACCTGGTGACCAGGCAACCGCAGAACACCGCAAGCACGCGCTACGAGCTGACCGCCGGCAGCGACAGCTTCTACCGCGCCACGGTCGACAGCACCGGCCCGATCAGCGAGACCCTGAGCTACCGGCTCACCGGCTCCTGGCAGGACAACAAAAGCTTTCGCGATTTCGTTGGCGCTGAAACGCAGTTCGTCTCGCCGGTGTTCCGCTGGCAGCCCGCACCGCACACCACGCTGACCGCCGAACTCGAACTCGGTCGCAAGCGCGGTGCCTTCGACCGCGGCTTCGGCAACAGCCCGCTCTTCCTCGGCGTGCCCATCCACACCAACTACGCCGAAGCCGACACGCGGCTGAAGAACGACAGCGCCCTGGCCTCGCTGGTGCTCGACCACCGGCTGGACAGCGGCTGGCAGCTGCACGCCGGCCTGCAGGCCTCGTCGGCCAGGACCGACGCGCTCTGGTACCCCTTCGGCTTCAGCCCGATCACCGGCGCCGACACCCCCCACCCACAGGTCAACCGCCGCCAGCAGCGCAGCATCGACGAACAGACCGACCTCTCGGTCATGGCCGAGGTCTCGCGCCGCTTCGAGGCCGGCGGCGTGCGCCACCGTGTGCTGTTCGGCGCCGACGCCAACCGCGACACCTGGGACTTCCGCGCCGACGCCAACGTCGGCCCCTTCGGTTTCCCGACCAACCTGCCGATCGACCTGTACAACCCCGTGCACGGCCAGACCGTGGTCGGCCCGCTCGTGCCCTACGACGCGTCGAACTACCGCAGCCGCAACGTGGGGCTGTACGCGCAGGACGAGCTGCAGCTGGGCGACCAGTGGCGCGTGCTGTTCGGCCTGCGCTACGACCGCTCGCGCACGCTGGCCCGGGCCGATTACCTGCCGGTCTCGGGCACGCTGGCGCGCAACGACGACGCGCTCTCGCCCCGCCTGGGCGTGACCTGGACACCGAGCGACGCGGTATCGCTGTACGCGAGCGGGTCGAAGTCGTTCCTGACCGAGCCCTTCAGCGGCATGCTGCGCAACGGCAACCTGCCCGCGCCGTCGCGCGGCTCACAGCTGGAAGTCGGCGCCAAGCTCAGCCTGCTCGGCGGCCGCCTGGAGCCCACGTTGGCGGTGTTCGACATCCGCCGCCGCAACGGCCTGGTGTCGGACCCCACGGACTTCGACTACGTGGTGCAGGTCGGCGAACAGCGCAGCCGCGGCTGGGAACTGGACGTGCCGTTCAGCCTCACGCGGCACTGGCGCCTGCTGGCCAGCTACACCGAGCTCAAGGCGCAGATCAGCCGCGACAGCGACAGCACCCTGGTGGGCACCCTGCTGGCCAACGCGCCGCGCCGCAGCGCCAGCCTGTGGACCACGTTCGATTTCAGCGGCCGCGCCACCGGGTTGAGTGCGGGCCTGGGCGCGATCTACGTCGGCGAGCGCCAGGCCAACACCGCCAACAGCTTCGCCCTGCCCTCCTACGTGCGCTGGGACGCCAACATCGCCTACCGCTTCGGCGCCGGCCAGCGCTACAAGCTGCAGCTCGCGCTGCAGAACCTGGGCGACAAGCGCTATTACGACTCGGGCGGCGCCTTCGTGCCGACCTACCCGGGCGCACCGCGCAGCGTGCTCGCCAGCTTCGCCATGGCGCTCTGATGGGCCTGAGCACCCACGGTCTGACGGTGGGGCACGGCGGCCGGGCCCTGCTCGGTCCGCTGGATCTGGAGTTGCCCGCAGGCCGCTTCATCTGCCTGATCGGCGCCAACGGCGCCGGCAAGTCGACCCTGATCCGCACGCTGTGCGGCATGCAGCCCGCCGTCTCGGGCGAGGTGCGCATCGGCGGCGTGGCGCTGGGCCGCATCAGCCAGGTCGAGCGCGCGCGGCGGCTCGCGGTGGTGCTCACCGAGCGCGTCGACGTCGCGCAGATGACCGGTCACGAGCTGGTCTGCCTGGGCCGCTATCCCCACCTCGGCTGGGGCGGCCGGCTCGGCACGGCCGACCACGCGGCGGTGGAAGCCGCACTGCAACAGGCCGGCGCGCCGGCGCTGGCCCATCGGCTGGTCGCCGAGATGTCGGACGGCGAAAGACAGAAGGTGCTGATCGCCCGCGCGCTGGCACAGCAGCCGCGCCTGCTGGTGCTCGACGAAGCGACCGCCTTCCTGGACCTGCCGCGCCGCATCGAGACCATGCACCTGCTGCGCACGCTGGCCCACGGGCAAGGCCTGGCCGTGCTGCTGTCCACGCACGACCTCGAACTCGCGCTGCGCCACGCCGACGCGCTGTGGCTGATCGACGGCCAGCGCCGCCTGCACGCCGGTGCGCCCGAAGACCTCGCCCTGGACGGCACCCTGGCCGCCGGCTTCGCCGCCGACGGCCTGGCCTTCGACCTGGAACGCGCCGAACTGCGCGTGGACCGCGGCGCGCCACACGGTATCCGCATCGAAGGCGAAGGCATGGCCACTGCCTGGGCACACCGGGCGCTGCAGCGCGCGGGCTATGCGCACGATGCCAAGGCCGCGCAGGCCGTGCGGGTGACCGGGCCCGGTGCCTACACCTGGCTGCAAGGCGGACAGGCGCCACAGGGCTTCACCACCCTTGGCGCGCTGGTGAACGCGCTCGGCGGCCGCACATGAGGCACCTTCGGCTGGTACCGCTGCTGCTCTGCTTGTGCGGCTGCATGCAGATCGCACCGCCGCCGCGCGCGGCCTGGCCTTCGGTGGTGGTGAGCGCGCACGGCCCGAGCGGCAACCTCGACGCCGCCTGCGTGGCCGAGCACCGGCCGGGCGTGGACTACTTTCCGCACAAGACCACCTTCACCCGTTCGGTGCAATTGCAGGTGGCGTACGGCCCGCACTTCAAGCGCGTGCGCTTCACGCCCAGCGTGGGCACCGGCGAAACGCTGGACTACCTGCTGGTGCAATGCGGCACGCCGGTGCCCGCGCACGGACCGCACGAGCAGGTGATTCAAGTGCCGATACAGAGGCTGGTCACCGGCAACGCGGCCATGCTGGGTGCACTCGACGAGCTGGGTCTGGTGGACCGGCTGTACGGGGCCGACAACACGCGCAGCGCCACCGTGCCGGCGGTGCGTGAGCGCGTCGCCCGGGGCCTGGTGCACGACATGTGGGGCTACGGCCATGCCTCGATCGAATCGGTGATGGCGGTGCAGGCCGACGTGTACCTGAGCTTCTATTCGGCCTACCCGCAGGGCAACATGCACCCGCGCCTGTGGGAACTGGGCGTGCGCGCCGTCGCGCAGGCCGATCACCACGAAACGCACCCGCTGGGCCGCGCCGAATGGCTCAAGCTGCTGGCCCTGCTCACCAACCGCGAGGCCCTGGCCAACGCGCAGTTCGAGCACATCGAGGTGCAGTACCTGCGGCTGGCGGCCCTGGCGGCCGGGGCGCCCGACCGGCCCCTGGTGATGGCCGGCTTTGCCGTCGGCCGCGACACCGTCGAGGCCTTCGGGGGCCGCAACCAGCGCGCCCGGCTGATCCACGACGCTGGCGGGCGCTATGCCCTGGCCGACGACACGCGCAGCAGCAGCCTCGTGTACGAGCGGTTCGAGAAGGTCTACGCGCGAGCCGCCGATGCGCCGGTCTGGCTCGGCACGCTGGGTGGCCGGGCCAACGTCGCCGATCTGATCGACGGCAATCCCTTGCACGGCTGGTTCCGCGCCGCGCGCGAAGGCCGCGTGTTCGCCTGGGACGAGGGTTACACCGGTGCCTGGGCCTACCCCTTTCAGGACCAGGGCATGACCCGGCCGCACGTGCAGCTGGCCGAAGCCATCCGGGCGCTGCACCCGGGCCTGCCCCTGCCGCCCGTCGACACCGACACCCCTTTCCTGCGCCAACTGCCATGACCACCACCCCGCTCACCCACGCCAGATTCGCGGCACTGGCCCTGCTGATGCTGGCCTTGTTCGTGGCCGAACTCTCGCTCGGCTCGGTCGCCATCCCGCTGACCGCGGTGTTCGACGCGTTGTCCGGCGGCGCCGCCCAACCGGTGTGGCGCGACATCGTGCTGGGCTTTCGCCTGCCGCGCGCGCTCAACGCGCTGTGCTCCGGTGCGGCGCTCGGTGTGGCCGGCCTGCTGCTGCAGACCTTGTTCCGCAACCCGCTGGCCGACCCCTTCGTGCTCGGCATCGTGCACGGTGCGCGGCTGGGCTGCGCCCTGCTGGTGGCGGTCGCGGGCGTGGCCGGCAACGCCTTGCTGCTGCGCTTGGGCCTCACCGGCGACATTGGCCTGGCGCTGGCCTCGGTGGCCGGCTCGGTGGCGGTGCTTGCGCTGCTGGCCGGCCTGTCGCGCCGGGTCGGCACCGTCACGCTGCTCATCATCGGCCTGATGCTGGGCTACCTCGCCATCGGCCTCATCAGCGTGTCGATGCACTTCATCGACGAGACCCAGGCGCGCGCCTTCAAGGCCTGGGACGACGCGAGCTTTGCCGGCGCCACGCGCCAGCAGTTGCAGATCCTCGTGCCGGGCGTGCTGGTCGGCCTGCTCGCGGGCGGCCTGCTGGTGAAGCCGCTCAACGGTCTGCTGCTGGGCGAGCGCTATGCCGCGTCCATGGGCATGCGCGTGACCCTGGTCAAGCGCGGTGCGCTGCTGCTCACCGCGTGGCTGAGCGGGCTGGTGACGGCCTTCTGCGGCCCGGTGGCTTTCCTCGGCCTGGTGGCCGCGCAGGTGGCGCGCGCCCTGACGCGCAGCGCCGACCACCGCGTGCTGCTGCCGGCCGCCGGCCTGGTGGGCGCGGTGTTGGGCCTGGCGGCCGATCTGGTGCTGCACCTGCCGTGGAGCCGCCATGTGTTCCACCTCAACGCGGTGATCGGTCTGGTCGGCGCGCCCGCGGCCCTGTTACTCCTTTACCGCACACGGTCATTGCACTGAGCGCCGGGGTGGCGGTGGGCCGCTGGCTACACTGCCGGTCTCCCCGCTTCACACCGCACCGTGCCCATCTCCCACCTGCTCCTCGCCCTTTCGGTGGTGTTCGTCTGGGGCACGAACTTCGTGGTGATCCGCTGGGGCCTGGACGGTCTGCCACCGTTCCTGTTCGCCACGCTGCGCTTCGCCTTCTCGGCCCTGCCCTGGCTGCTGTTCATCCCTCGACCGACCGCGCCCTGGCGCAAGATCGCGGCCTTCGGCGTGCTGCTGGGCGTGGGCCAGTTCGGTCTGCTGTTCCTGGCGATGCGCAGCAGCATCTCGCCCGGGCTGGCGTCGCTGGTGGTGCAGTTGCAGGTGTTCTTCACCATCGGCCTGTCGCTGTGGCTCATGGGCGAGCGTGTGCGCGGTTTCCAGGTGGTGGGCTTGCTGCTGGCGCTGGCCGGCCTGGGGGTGATCGCGGCCCATCTGGACGCCTCGGTCACGCTGCTGGGCATGGGCCTGGTGCTGAGCGCGGCGTTTTTCTGGTCGCTGGCCAATCTGGTGGTGAAGTCGCTCGGGCCGGTCAACATGCTGCACTTCATGGTCTGGAGCAGTGTGTTCGCGGTGCCGCCGCTGTTCGCGCTGTCGTGGCTGATCGAGGGCCCGCAGGCCATCACGGGCAGCCTGCAACAGGCGGGCACGCTGGTGTGGGCCAGCGTGCTGTGGCAGGCGGTGGGGAACACGCTGTTTGGCTACGGTGTGTGGAACTGGCTGTTGGCGCGCCACCCGGCGGCCACGGTCACACCGCTGGCGCTGCTGATCCCGGTGTTCGGCATGGGCGCTTCCGCCCTGTCTCTCGGGGAGTCGTTGCCCGGTTGGAAGTTGGGCGCGGCGGCGCTGGTGCTGCTGGGTCTGGCGGTGATCGTCTTGTGGCCTCGTTGGCGGCCTGGGCGCTGATTCTTTCTCTACGGTTGGGGCGGTCCACCGTTGTGCGCCACCCTCTCTCTGGCGCGGGGGTGCTTGGCGTTCTGCGCAGCGGGGTAAAGGAGGAGAACCGGCGAAGCCGGTTCGGGGGACACCCGCGGAGCAGAGCGCCAAGCGCCCCTGCGCCCGCGAGGTCGAAGAACGAAAAGGCTACTTGGACAACCGAGCAAAAGTCTTGCGGAACTTGGCCACCTTGGGTGCCGCCACCGCCATGCAATACCCCTGGTGCGGGTTGCGCTCGAAGAAGTCCTGGTGGTAGGCCTCGGCCGGCCAGTAATTGAGCAAAGGCTCGAGTTCGGTGACGATCGGCCGGCCAAAAGCGTCGTCCTTCGTCAGCTCGTCGATCAGCGCCTGCGCCACCCGTTGCTGCTCGGCCGTGGTGAAGTAGATGCCGCTGCGGTACTGCGTGCCCACGTCGTTGCCCTGCCGGTTGAGCGTGGTCGGGTCGTGGATCACGAAGAAGATCTCCAGGATCTCGCGCGTGGTCACCTGCGTCGGGTCGTACTCCAGCCGCACCACCTCGTTGTGGCCGGTCGTGCCGGTGCACACCATCTCGTAGCTCGGCTGCTGCACCTCGCCGTTGCTGTAGCCCGACTCCACATCGGTCACCCCGGTCACTTCCTTGTAGACCGCCTCGGTGCACCAGAAGCAGCCACCGCCCAGCACCAGCACCTGTTTGTCGCTCATCGTGTTCTCCATGGGTTGACGCCTCACTGTAAAGGCTGGGCAAAGGCCCGCACCGCGTCCAGGAATGCCGCCAACGCCGCCTGATCGCGGTCGGTCTTCCAGAGACAGTGCGTGTCGTACGGCGGGGTCTCCACATCCAGCGGCACGAACACCGCGCCAGGCAGGCCGGCCTGCTGCAGCGCCGCCGGCACCAGCGCCACGCCCAGCCCCTGTGACACCAGCGACACCACGCTGAGCCAGTGCCGCAGCTCGTAACGGATCTCGGGCGAAAAGCCCGCATCGGCGCACAGGCCCAGGATGCGCTCGTGGTAATCGGGCGAGACCGCGCGCGACACCACCGCGAACGGCTCCCCCTGCAGCTTCACCAAGGACACCCGCCGCCGCCGCGCCAGCGCATGCCCCACCGGCAGGCAGGCCACGAAAGGCTGGCTCGACACCAGGATCTGCGAGAAGCTCGCCGGCACGCGCGTGGTGTGCACGAAGCCCAGGTCCAGCCGCTCGTGCATGAGATCGATCAGCTGGTCACTCGAACTCATCTCGCGCAACACCAGGCGCAGGCGCGGATGGCGCGCCGCGAACCCCTGCAGGATCTGTGGCAGCCCCCGGTACAGCACCGTGCCCGCAAACCCGATCTGCAAGCTGCCGACCAGGCCCTGGGCCACCTCGCGCGCCTCGCGCGCGGCCTGGCCGGCCTGGTCGAGCAAGGCCCGCGCGGCCGGCACGAAGGCCTGGCCCGCCGCCGTGAGCTGCACGCCCCGGCTGTTGCGCGTGAACAGCTGGGCCCCGACCGAGGCCTCCAGCTGCTGGATGTTGAGCGAGAGCGGCGGCTGCGTGATGGCCAGGCGCTGGGCCGCGCGGCCGAAGTGCAGCTCTTCGGCCAGCACCAGGAAATAGCGCAAGTGGCGGAATTCCATGAATCTGAAATTTATATCGATGAATACACCAACGATATTAGACAGGTATTCATGGCCCGCCGACAATCGCGGCATCGCCACCCGACCACCGGAGACAAGCATGACCCCGACCAAAGCCCGCTTCAGCTGGGAAGACCCGTTCCAGCTCGACCAGCAACTGAGCGACGACGAGCGCCAGGTGCGCGACGCCGCGCACAGCTACTGCCAGGAAAAGCTGCTGCCGCGCGTGACCGAGGCCTTCCGCCATGAGAAGACCGACGCCGCCATCTTCCGCGAGATGGGCTCGCTCGGTCTGCTGGGCCCGACCATTCCCGAGGCCTACGGCGGCAGCGGGCTGAACTACGTCTGCTACGGCCTGGTGGCCCGCGAGGTCGAGCGCGTGGATTCGGGCTACCGCTCGATGATGAGCGTGCAGAGCTCGCTGGTGATGGTGCCGATCAACGAATTCGGCTCCGAAGCGCAGAAGCAGAAGTACCTGCCCAAGCTCGCCACCGGCGAGTGGATCGGCTGCTTCGGCCTGACCGAACCCAACCACGGCTCCGACCCCGGCAGCATGGTCACGCGCGCCAAGAAGGTGGCCGGCGGCTACAGCCTCTCCGGCGCCAAGATGTGGATCACCAACTCCCCCATCGCCGACGTGTTCGTGGTCTGGGCCAAGGACGACGAAGGCTCGATCCGCGGCTTCATCCTGGAAAAGGGCATGAAGGGCCTGAGCGCCCCGGCCATCCACAGCAAGGTCGGCCTGCGCGCCTCCGTCACCGGCGAGATCGTGCTGGACGAGGTGTTCTGCCCCGAGGAGAACGCCTTCCCCGAGGTGCGCGGCCTCAAGGGCCCGTTCACCTGCCTCAACAGCGCGCGCTACGGCATCGCCTGGGGCGCGCTGGGCGCGGCCGAAGACTGCTACTTCCGCGCCCGCCAGTACGTGCTGGACCGCCAGCAGTTCGGCCGCCCGCTCGCGGCCAACCAGCTGATCCAGAAGAAGCTGGCCGACATGCTGACCGAGATCAGCCTGGGCCTGCAGGGCTGCCTGCGCCTGGGCCGCATGAAGGACGAAGGCACGGCCGCGGTGGAGATCACCTCCATCCTCAAGCGCAACAGCTGCGGCAAGGCGCTGGACATCGCGCGCCTGGCGCGCGACATGATGGGCGGCAACGGCATCAGCGACGAGTTCGGCGTGGCACGCCATCTGGTGAACCTGGAGGTGGTCAACACCTACGAGGGCACGCACGACATCCACGCCCTCATCCTGGGCCGCGCGATCACGGGCATCCAGGCGTTTTCCTGAGCCGGCCACCGGTGGCCGCATGCCACCGATAGGGGTGGGGGGTAGGGTATATTAATAACCCACCGGTCATTAATAAGCTCTCCATGTCTGCCCCCGCCCCGATCAGCCTCGAAACCGACGCCGAGCCGCGTCAACGCCGCGCCCGGCGCAAGGAGGCGCGGCCGGGCGAGTTGCTGGATGCGGCGCTGCAGCTCTTCGTGGAAAAAGGCTTTGCCGCCACCCGGGTGGAAGAGGTGGCCGCCCGCGCCGGCGTGTCCAAGGGCACGCTGTTCCTGTATTTCCCGAGCAAGGAAGAACTCTTCAAGGCCGTGGTGCGCGAGAACCTCGCCGGGCGTTTCCCCGAGTGGAACGAGGAACTCGACCACTTCGAGGGCGGCAGCGCCGAGCTGGTGCGCTACTGCCTGCACACCTGGTGGGAGCGCGTGGGCATGACGCCGGCCTCCGGCATCACCAAGCTGGTGATGAGCGAGGCCGGCATGTTCCCCGAGATCGCGGCCTTCTACCAGCGGGAGGTGATCGAACCGGGCAACGCCCTGATCCGGCGCATCCTGCAGCGCGGCATCGACCGGGGCGAGTTCCGCCCGCTGGACATGGACCACACCATCTACAGCCTGATCGCTCCCATGATCTTCGTGCTGATGTGGAAACACTCCATGGCGCCCTGCTGCGCCGCGAACGGGTCGCTCGACCCGATCCGCTTCATCGACAACCAGGTCGACCTGCTGCTGCACGGCATGCTCGCCCCCGCCCCCACGCCACCATGAACGCTCCCCGCTCGCGCTCGACCTGGATCAAATGGCTGTTGCTGGCCTTGCTGGTGCTCGGTGTCGGCCTGGGCGTGGTGCGCGCGCTGGACAAGCGCAAGACGCAGGGTGAGACGGCCCGCGCCGCCGCCGAGGCGCTCAAGACCGCCCCGGTGTACACGCTCTCCGCGAACGACGTGGTGAGCGTGCAGGCGCTCGAGCTGACGCAGACGGTGGCCATCTCGGGCTCGGTGCAGGCCTTGCAGACCGCGTCGATCAAGGCCCGCACGGCCGGCGAGATCCAGGGTCTGAGCAAGCGCGAGGGCGACGCGGTGAAAGCCGGCGAGGTGGTGGCGCGCATCGACAGCACCGAGGCCGACGCGCGCGTGCGCCAGGCCGCGCGGCAGGCCGAATCGGCCCAGGCGCAGGTGGCGATCGCCCGGCGCACACTGGACAACAACCAGGCCCTGGTGCGCCAGGGCTTCATTTCGGCCACCGCGCTGGAGACGGCCACCGCCAACCTGAGCGGCGCCGAGGCCACGCACCAGGCCGCGCTGGCTGCGCTGGACATCGCGAAGAAGGCGCTGGCCGACACCACGCTGCGCTCGCCCCTCTCGGGCCAGATCGCGGCCCGCCTGGTGCAGAACGGCGAGCGCGTGGGTGTGGACACCCGCGTCTTCGACGTGGTGGACCTCTCGGCCTTCGAGATGGCGGCCGCCATCACCCCGGCCGACGCGGTGTCGGTGAAAGTGGGCCAGACGGCGAACCTGCGCGTGGAAGGCCTGGCCGAACCGGTGCAGGCCACGGTCTCGCGCATCAACCCCAGCGTGCAGGCGGGCAGCCGCAGCGTGCTGGTGTACCTGCGTGTGCCGGCCGCCGAGGGCATGCGCCAGGGCCTGTTCGCGCAGGGGCAGATCGTCACCGGCGCGGTCAACGCGTTGGCGGTGCCGCAGTCCTCGGTGCGCAACGACAAGCCCCAACCCTATGTGCAGGTGGTGCGCGAAGGCAAGATCGCTCACCTGGTGCTGGACGGCGGCGCCACCGGCCTGCGCGGCAGCGAGCCCATGCGCGAGGTGAAAGGCCTGCAGGCGGGTGAACAGGTGCTCAGCGCCCAGGCCGGCGCCATCCGCGAAGGCACGGCCGTGCGCCAGGCCACCACCACGAACTGAGCGCGCCCCACCATGTGGTTCACCCAGGTCTCGCTGCGCAACCCGGTCTTCGCCACGATGGTGATGATCGCCTTCGTGGTGCTGGGCCTGTTTTCGTTCCAGCGCCTGCAGGTCGACCAGTTCCCCAACATCGACTTCCCGGTGGTGGTGGTGCAGGTGGCCTACCCGGGTGCCTCGCCGGAGATCGTCGAGTCCGAGGTCACCAAGAAGGTCGAGGAAGCGGTCAACGCGATCGCCGGCGTCAACACCCTGACCTCGCGCAGCTACGAAGGCCAGTCGCTCGTCATCATTGAATTCCAGCTGACGGTGGACGGGCGCAAGGCGGCCGAGGACGTGCGCGAGAAGATCGCCATCCTGCGCCCGGTGTTCCGCGACGAGGTGGAAGAACCGCGCGTGCTGCGCTTCGATCCCGCCAGCCGCTCGATCTGGTCGGTGGCCGTGATCCCCCAGGCGGCGGACGGCAAGACACCGAGTGCGGTCGAGCTCACCACCTGGGCCGAACAGGTCCTCAAGAAGCGGCTGGAGAACGTGCGCGGCGTGGGGTCGGTGACGCTGGTGGGCGCGACGCGGCGCGCCGTCAACATCGACCTCGACCCCTCCGCCATGGAAGCGCTGGGCGTGACCCCCGAGCAGGTCAACGCCGCCGTGCGCAACGAGAACCAGGACCTGCCGGTGGGCACGCTCAAGGCCGGCGAGGCCGAGCGCGTGGTGCAGCTGCTCTCGCGGCTGCAGAACCCGCAGGATTTCGAGCACATCATCGTCGCGCGCCGCGGCGGCCAGGCGGTGCGCCTGGGCCAGGTGGCGCGCGTGAGCGACGGCACGCAGGAAGTGGAAAGCCTGGCGCTCTACAACGGCCAGCGCACCCTGCTGCTGCAGGTGCAGAAGGCGCAGGACGAGAACACCATCGCCGTGACCGACGGCCTGAAGGCCGCCGTGGCCGCGCTGGGCGCGGAGCTGCCACCCGGCGTGCGGCTGGAGCAGATCGCCGATGGTTCGCGGCCGATCCGCGTCTCGGTCGAGAACGTGCGCCGCACCCTGATCGAGGGCGCGGTGCTCACCGTGCTGATCGTGTTCCTGTTCCTGAACTCCTGGCGCTCGACCGTCATCACCGGCCTCACGCTGCCGATCGCGCTCATCGGCACCTTCTTCTTCATGAACCTGTTCGGGTTCACCATCAACATGATCACGCTGATGGCGCTCACGCTCTCGGTGGGCCTGCTGATCGACGACGCCATCGTGGTGCGCGAGAACATCGTGCGCCACGTGCAGATGGGCAAGCGCCCGTTCGACGCGGCCATGGACGGCACGCAGGAGATCGGCCTGGCGGTGCTGGCCACCACGCTGTCCATCGTGGCCGTGTTCCTGCCCATCGGCTTCATGGGCGGCATCATCGGCAAGTTCTTCCACGAGTTCGGCATCACCATGGTGGCGGCGGTGCTGATCTCGATGTTCGTGAGCTTCACGCTCGACCCCATGCTGTCCTCGGTCTGGCACGACCCGGAGATCGAGAAACACGGCCACCCCGGCACCGGCCCGAAAACCCTCTACGACCGGACCATCGGCCGCGTGACCGGCTGGTTCGACCGCTTCCAGGACGACCTGAGCCACACCTACCAGGGCACGCTGCGCTGGTCGCTCAAGCACAAGCTGGCCACGCTGGGCCTGGCGCTGGCCACCTTCGTGGGCAGCCTGTTCATCCTGCCGCTGCTGGGCACCGAGTTCGTGCCCACGGCCGACTTCTCCGAGACCTCGCTGAGTTTTCACACGCCGGTGGGTTCCTCGCTGGAGGCCACCGAGGCCAAGACGCGCGAGGTCGAGGGCATCCTGCGCAGCTTCCCCGAGGTGAAGTACACCCTGTCCACGCTGAACACCGGCAACGCCCAGGGCGCCATGTACGCCAGCATCTATGTGCGCCTGACCGACCGGCACGAGCGCACGCTGAGCGCGGTGGAGATGTCGGCGCGCCTGCGCGAGCGGCTGCGCAGCGTGCCGGGCATCACCGTGACGCACGTCGGCCTGCTCGACGCGGTGGGCGGCAACAAGCAGGTGGAGTTCTCGCTGCAGGGCGACGACCTGGCCGAGCTGGAGCGCCTGACGCAGACGGTGATGGAGCGCATCCGCCCCATCGTCGGCCTGGTCGACCTGGACGCCAGCGTGAAGCCCAACAAGCCGACGGTGGACGTGAAGATGAAGCGCGACCTGGCCTCCGACGTGGGCGTGAGCGTGAGCACGGTGGGCGCCAGCCTGCGCACGCTGGTGGCCGGCACCACGGTGGGCAACTGGCGGGCGGCCGACGGCCAGAGCTACGACGTCAATGTGCGCCTGGCGCCCGGCGGGCGCGAACGCGCGAGCGACCTGGAGCAACTGCCCTTCGTGGTCGGCACCGCCGCCGACGGCACGGCGCGCGTGGTGCGCCTGGGCCAGGTGGCCGACGTGGTGGACGCCACCGGCCCGAACCAGATCAACCGCCGCAACCTCAACCGCGAGGTGTCGATCAACGCCAACGTCTACGGCCGCTCGCCGGGCGAGGTCTCGGCGGAAATCCGGCAGGTGCTCGATGCCATCGCCTTCCCGCCCGGCTACCGCTACGAGTTCGGCGGCTCCACCAAGAACATGCAGGAGTCCTTCGGCTATGCCGTCTCGGCGCTGGCCCTGGCCATCATCTTCATCTACATGATCCTGGCCAGCCAGTTCCAGAGCTTCCTGCAGCCGCTGGCGCTCATGACCTCGCTGCCGCTCACCCTCATCGGCGTGGCGCTCACCCTGCTCATGTTCGGCTCCAGCATGAGCATGTTCTCGGTCATCGGCATCGTGCTGCTGATGGGCCTGGTGACCAAGAACGCGATCCTGCTGGTCGATTTCGCGATCCGCGCGCGCGAAGGCCGTGCCGGCGAGCCGCCGATGGACCGCGAGTCCGCCCTGCTGCTGGCCGCGCGCGTGCGGCTGCGCCCCATTCTAATGACCACGCTGGCCATGGTGTTCGGCATGGTGCCGCTGGCGTTCGCGCTCACCGAAGGCTCGGAACAGCGCGCTCCCATGGGCCAGGCTGTCATTGGCGGCGTCATCACCTCCTCGCTGCTCACCCTGGTGGTGGTGCCGGTGGTCTATTGCTACATGGACGACCTCGCCGCCTGGTTCCGCCGCCGGCTGGGCCTGTCGATACCCCCCCCTGCTCCCCGGGAGTCCACTCCTTAGAATCTTGCGGTTCCCCGCTTTCCCGCAACCCGTTTTCCACGAGTTCATGCCATGACCACTTCCTCCGCCCTCAGCCTGAGCCAGGCCCGTTTCAACATGATCGAGCAGCAGATCCGCCCCTGGGATGTGCTCGACGCCCGCGTGCTCGACCTGCTGGACCGCGTGCACCGCGAGCAGTTCGTGCCCGCCGCGCACCGGTCGCTGGCCTTCGCCGACATGGAACTGCCCCTGAGCAGCCCGGCCGTGGACGGCCAGGTGATGCTCGCGCCCAGGGTCGAGGCGCGCCTGGTGCAGGACCTGATGCTCAAGCCCACCGACAAGGTGCTGGAAATCGGCGCCGGCAGCGGCCACATGGCCGCGATGCTGGCCAGCCTGGCGCAGCGCGTCGTGTCGATCGAAATCGACGAGGCGCTGGCCCGCCTGGCGCGCGAGAACCTGCAGAAGGCCGGCATCGGCAACGCCGAGGTGCGCTGCGCCGACGCGGCCGCCAACGGCTTTGCGGCCTGCAAGGACGGTGGGCCGTTCGACGCCATCGTGCTCAGCGGCTCGGTCGCCGAGATCCCGTCGGCCCTGCTGACGCTGCTGGCCCCGGGCGGCCGCCTGGCCGCCATCGTCGGATTCGAGCCCATGATGCGCGCCACCATCGTCACCCGCACCGGCGAAGCGGCCTTCCAGACCGCCCAGCCCTGGGACACCGTCGCCCCCCGCCTGCGCCACTTCCCCGAGCCTTCGCGCTTCCGGTTCTGAACCCGGCCCCCCTTCAACGACCACGGACCGCCGCCATGAAGTCGATCACCCCCGCCCAACTGCCCGACTGGCTGCAACAGGCCGCCGACCCCGTCCCCACCGACGCCCTGCCCGTGGTGCTGGACGTGCGCGAGCCCTGGGAACTGCAGACCGCCTCCGTGAAGCCCGAGGGCTTCGAGCTGCGCGCCATGCCGATGCGCACGGTGCCGGCGCGCCTGCTGGAACTCGACCGGCACCAGCCGATCGCCGTGCTGTGCCACCACGGTGGCCGCAGCGCGCAGGTAGTGCAGTTCCTGGAAGGCAACGGCTTCACCCGCGTCGTGAACATCGACGGCGGCATCCATGCCTGGTCGCAGCAGCGCGACCCTGGCGTGCCGGTGTACTGAAATGAAACTCCCCCCTGCGCCGCTTCGCGGCTTCCCCCCTCCGTGGCGCGCCTTCGGCGCTTCGAGGGGGGACGGCATCTCGGGCCGGCAAAGCCGGACCCTGGATGCCCCTGGGGGGGTTGCCTCTCTCGCGAGTCTCTCCGCACCTCCGCCCCGCTCCAAGGAACACCGCATGAAAGCAGCTTCGTCCGCTCGCCAAACGTCTGCCAACCGCCCGCTGTTGCCGCTGGCGGTCATGCTGGCGCTGGGTTCGCTCACCACCGGTGCCCAGGCTCAGAGCCTGGTGCAGCTGTACGAGGCCGCGCGCGGGTTCGATGCCACCTACCTGTCGGCCCGCTCGCAGTACGACGCCTCCCTGGCCCAGGCCGCCCAGGCGCGCGCCGGGCTGCTGCCGCAGGCCGGGCTGGGTGCCGCCGCGACCTGGGCGCGGCGCGAGGTCAGCAACTACAGCGCACTCGACGGCAACAGCAACAACCAGAGCGCCACGCTTTCGGCCAGCCAGCCGCTTTACCGCCCCGCCAACCGGATCGCCAACGAGCAGGCCGAACTGAGCACCGACATCGCCAAGGCCCGGCTCACCCTGGCCGAGCAGGACCTGATCGTGCGCACCTCGCAGGCCTATTTCGACGTGCTCGCGGCGCAGGACACGCTGGCCTTCGTGCAGGCGCAGAAGACCGCGGTGGCCGAGCAGCTGGCCGCGGCCAAGCGCAACTTCGAGGTCGGCACCACCACCATCACCGACTCGCGCGAAGCGCAGGCCCAGTACGACCTGGTGCTGGCGCGGGAAATCGCGGCCGAGAACGACCTGCGCGTGAAGAAGCTCGCGCTCAACCAGCTGGTGGGCCGCCCGGCCGTGGAGCCCCGCCCGCTGGCCGCGCCCGTGACCCTGCCCGAGCTGCTGCCGGCCGACCCGCAGGCCTGGGTGGACCGCAACGCCGGCACGCACCCGAGCATCCTGCAGGCCACCCGCAACCTGGAAATCGCCCAGCTGGAGACCAGCAAGGCCGAGGCCGGGCACAAGCCCACGCTGGACCTGGTCGGCCAGTACCAGGTGGCGCGCGGCCCCATGACCACCCTGCCCGTCGCCGGCAACGTGCGCACCAACACCGCCAGCGTGGGCGTGCAGTTCAACCTGCCGCTGTTCGCCGGCTTCGCGGTGCAGAACCGCGTGAAGGAAACGCTGGCCCTGGAAGAAAAAGCCCGCACCGACCTCGAAGCCGCGCGCCGGGGCGTGGACCTCTCCACGCGCAGCGCCTACCTGGGCGTGGTCTCGGGCCAGGGCCAGGTCCGCGCCCTGCAGGCCGCTGAAGCCTCCAGCCAGAGCGCGCTGGACGCCAACCGCCTGGGCTACCAGGTGGGCGTGCGCATCAACATCGACGTGCTCAATGCCCAGAGCCAGCTGTTCCAGACCAAGCGCGACCTGGCCCAGGCGCGCTACAACGTGCTGCTGAGCAGCCTGCGCCTGCGCCAGGCCAGCGGCGCCCTGCTGCCCGAAGACCTGCTGCCCATCGATTCGCTGCTGGCGAAGTGAGCTCCGCTACACTCGACCGCCAAGTCGGCCCCAGCCGACAGGAAGCACCGCAGAAGAGGAAGCCATGCAGACCGTCAACGTGTTGTGCATCAAATGGGGCAAGAAGTACGGCCCCGAGTACGTCAACAAACTCCACAGCATGGTGTCCCGGCACCTGCACCGGCCGTTCCGCTTCGTCTGCCTGACCGACGACGGCGAAGGCATCCATCCCGCCGTCGAGGTCAAACCCATCCCCGCGGTGGGTTTCGACGAATTCGACCAGCGCAAACCCTGGAGCTTCGGCCACGGCTGGCTCAAGCTCACCAGCTTCGCCGACCCGCTGTACGACCTGACCGGCCAGACGCTTTTTCTCGACCTGGACATCGTCATCGTCGACAGCCTGGACGAGTTCTTCGACCAGCCCGGCACCTTCATCGTCATCAAGGAATGGGACAAGAAGGACGGCACGGGCAACACCTCGTGCTACCTCTACACCATCGGCGCGCACGCCGACGCCCTGGAGCACCTGAAGCAGGGCTACCCCGAGTCGATCGCCGACGTGCGCAACGAGCAGGAATACATCACCGGCTACCTCAACCGGCAGGGCAAGGTCAGCTACTGGCCCGAGGCCTGGTGCCGCAGCTTCAAGCGCCATTGCATGCGCCGGGGCATCATGGGCTGGTTCTCGCCGCCCACCGTGCCGCCCGGCGCCAAGATCATCGTGTTCCATGGCAAACCCAACCCGCCCGATGTCATTGCCGGCGTGAGCGGCAAGTGGTACCGGCGGGTGCTGCCGGCCCAATGGGTCGCCGACCATTGGCGCTGAGCCCGGTCTCCCTGCCCCATCGGGCGTACCGACTGCTCAGCCGTGCGCTGGCCGCGCCCCTGCTGGGCTGGCTGTGGTGGCGTGGCCGGCGTGAGCCCGGTTACCGCCAGAACCTGCGGCACCGCCTGGGCTTCATCCCTGTCGACCCCGAGCAGCTCGGCTGCATCTGGGTCCACGCCGCCTCGGTGGGCGAGGTGCAGGCCATGCAGCCGCTGCTGCACGCCCTGCTCGAAGAATGGCCGGCCCACGCGGTGGTCGTCAGCACCCAGACGCCCACCGGCGCGCGCGCCCTGCAGGCCCACTGGGGCGACCAGATCCGCCACGTCTATGCACCCATCGACACGCCCGGCGCCGTCGCCCGCTTCCTGAACCGGCTGCAGCCCCGGCTGCTGATCCTGGTGGAGCGCGAACTGTGGCCCGAATGGCTGCTGCAATGCCGGGCCCATGCCATCCCGGTGGCGCTCGTCAATGCGCGCCTCTCCGAAGGCTCGGCGCGCACCTACCGGCGCTGGCCGGGGCTGATGCGCCCGGTCTGGCCGCAGCTCACCGTGGCCGCCGCCGACACCGCCAGCGCCCAGCGCCTGCGCGAGCTGGGCGTGCCCCCGGCGCGCCTGCACGAGACCGGCAACCTGAAGTTCGACGTCGCCGTGCCGGCGGCCCGCGTGGCGCTGCCGCCCGAGCTGCAGGAGCGCACCCTGGTGGTGGCAGGCAGCACGCACGAAGGCGACGAAGTCGCCTGGCTGGCGATCTGGCGGGAGCTCGCGCCCGTCAACCCGAGCTGGCTGCTGGTGCTGGTGCCGCGCCACCCCCAGCGCTTCGACGAGGTCGCGGACCACCTGCAGCACAGCGGCCTGGCCTTCGTGCGCCGCAGCAGCGGGCAGGTGGTGGCGCCAGGCACCCAGGTGCTGCTGGTCGATGCCATGGGCGAGCTCATGCACTGGTACCAGCACGCCTCGCTGTGTTTCGTGGGTGGAACGCTCGCGCCGGTGGGTGGGCACAACCCGCTGGAGCCGATGTCGGTCGGCCAGCCGGTGCTGTTCGGCCCGCACGTCCACAATGCGGCGCCCTTGTTCGAGGAAATCGCGCGCAGCGGTGCCGGCGAGTGCGTGCGCAGCGCGCGCGAACTCGCGGCGGCGGTGCAGCGCTGGCTGGTGCAGCCCGAGACCTGGCAGCGCCGGGCCGACGCCGCGCGCGAACTCATCGCCCGCAACCGGGGCGCCTCGGCGCGCACCCTGGCCGTCGTGCGGCCGCTCTGGCAGCCGGCGCAGACCGACAACATCTCGCACGTGCGCACCGCGGTCAGCGCCGGCCGCACCTGCTGGTTCGACCCCCACCACCTGAGCCAGGTCTCGGCGCACCACTTCGACCCGATCGCCCATGTGGGCGGCACCGCCCTGGCCACCGGCAGCGGTCGCGGGCAGGCGATGCTGGTCCACGAGGGTGAGCACGCCTACGTTCTGCGCCACTACCGGCGCGGCGGCCTGATGGCCCGCCTCAGCCACGACCGCTTCTGGCGCGCCGCACCGCACGACAGCCGCGCGATGCGCGAATTCACCTTGCTGCGCCTGATGCGCTCCTGGCAACTGCCGGTGCCCGAGCCGGTGGCGGCGAGCCACTGGCCGCGCGCCGGGCTGTTCTATGAAGCGGACATCCTCGTCGGCCTGATCCCGGGCAGCGCGAACGTGGTGCAGGCGCTGCAGCGGCGCTCGCTGGCGCCGGCCGACTGGCAGGCCCTGGGCCGCGCGATCCGGCAACTGCACGACCGGCAGGTCTTCCATTCCGACCTGAACGCCCACAACCTGCTGCTCGACCGCACCGGCCAGGCCTGGGTGGTGGACTTCGACAAATGCGAGGTGCGCACGGGCGACGACTGGAAGCCGAAGAACCTGGCGCGGCTGCTGCGCTCGCTGCGCAAGGAAGCCACCCGCGTCACCCCGTACCACTGGGCCGAAGCCGACTGGGCCCTGCTGATGGCCGGCTACGAAGGCCCCGCCACCGCCCCATGACCCCCTCCTCCTTCCTTCAACGGGGCGCGCAGGCCTCGCTCGTGCTGGTCTTCTTCGCCTTCCCGATGTCGGTCGCGCTGGCCAACGTCGGCCTGCTGCTCACCCTGGTGTTCTGGCTGCTGGGTTGCTTCTGGGGCAGCTCGTTGCGCGACACCGGGCAGGCGCTGCGCAACCCCCTGGCGCCGCCGGCCCTGGCGCTGTTCGCCTGGATCGCGGTCGCGGCCCTGTGGTCGCCGGCCGACCTGTCGCTCACCGGCGCGGCGCTGGGCAAATACGCCAAGCTGCTGTGGGTGCCGATCTTCATCGGCCTGCTCGGCGACCCGGCCACCCGCCGCCGCTGCGGGCAGGCCTTTGCGCTGGCCATGCTGTTCACGCTGGCGGTGACCTGGCTCAACGTCTGGTTCGACTTTGCCTGGACGCGCACGCACAACCAGGGCTTCGGCGAGGACCACACGGTGTTCAAGGACCGCATCGCGCAGGGCATCCTGATGTCGTTCTTCACCGTGATGGCCCTGCACCACGCGGTGCGCGCGCCCACGCGGGCGCGTGCGGTGCTCGCGGCCGTGGTGGCCGCGCTGGCGGCGATCAGCGTGCTGTTCCTGTCCTCGGGTCGCACCGGCTACCTGGCCCTGCTGCTGGCCCTGGTGGTGTTCGCGCTCTTCGCGGTCGGCCTGCGCCCGCGCCGGCTGGCCCTCGCGGCGCTGGTCCTGGCCGCCGTGATGGCCGTGACCTTCACCACCTCGACCCAGCTGCGGTCGCGGGTCAACGAGGCCTGGATCGAGGCGCAGAACAGCCGCATCACGGTCCCCGTCACCTCCGCGGGCGCCCGCGTGGAGATGAACCGCTACACGCTGAAGAGTGCGCTGGAACACCCTGTGCTCGGCCACGGCACCGCGTCCTACCCGGTGCTGGCGCCGGCGCACTTCACCGACCCTTCGTGGTGCGCCGTGGTCTGCGTGCACCCGCACAACCAGTTCGCCTTCTTCCTGTTCGAGCAAGGCCTGATCGGCCTGGCCCTGTTCCTGTGGTTCGTGTTCGCCATCGCCCGGCAGGCCTGGCGCGAAGACACGCCGCGCCGCGCGCTGATGATGGGTTTCCTGGCGGTGCTGCTGGCCGCCAACATGACGCACAGTTCGTTCTGGCTGTCCACCGAGAACCACTTCTTCATCCTGATGTCCGTGCTGCTGATGGCGGCCGTCCCCCCGCGTCCGGGGCGCCGCGCAAGCCCATGACGAAAACCATCGCCTTTCACTCCAACCAGCTGTCGATCCGGGGCACCGAGGTCGCGCTGTACGACTACGCGCTGAACGCCGAAAGCGTGCTGGGCCACCGCAGCCTGGTGGTCTACAACGCCGACAGCCCGCACAACAGCTCCGAGGCCCTGGCCAAGTTCGGTGCGCGTTTCGAGGTGGTGGGCTACCGCCGGGCGGACGAACTCGATGCCCTGCTCGCCCGGCACAAGGCCGACTTGCTGTACGCCATCAAGGCCGGCAAGAACGACGGCCTCTGGTCGCGCACGGTGCCGACCATGGTGCATGCGGTCTTCCCGACCCACCCCGCGCAGGCGCACGGCGCTTCGTTCGCCTTCATCTCCGAGTGGCTGAGCCGGCACTGCGCGAACGGCAAGATCCCCAGCGTGCCGCACATCGTGGAGCTGCCCGATGTGGACGGCGACCTTCGCGGTGAACTCGGCATACCGTCCCAGGCCAAGGTGCTGGGCTGCCACGGCGGCACCCACAGCTTCGACGTGCCCAGCGCGATCGAGGCGGTGCGCCAGGTGCTGGCGCGCTCGCCCGACACCTGGTTCGTCTTTCTCAACATCGCTCCCTTCGTGGACCACCCGCGCGCCCGCTTCCTGCCGGGCAGCAGCGACATGGTCTACAAGACGCGTTTCATCAACACCTGCGACGCCATGCTGCACGCGCGGCTGCAGGGCGAATCCTTCGGTCTGGCGTGCGGCGAGTTCTCGATCCGCAACAAGCCGGTGATCACCTACGCGGGCAGCAAGCACCGGCACCACATCGATGTGCTGGGCGACGCCGGGTTCTACTACACCGACGCGCGCTCGCTGGTGGACATCATCGAGAAGCTGGACCCGCAGGACCTCCGGCGCCGCCACTGGGACCGGTATTCCGCGCTCTACAACCGCGAGGTGGTGATGGGCCTGTTCGACCGGCACCTGATCCAGCCCGCACTGCGCAACCCCGACCGCGCCAGGCCCCAGTTGAACCTGCGCTGGGCCGATCGGCTGCCGTACTACCGGCTCAAGCTGAGCATGCGCTTCGGCCGCCGCTGAATCGGCCTCACCAGGCGTTCCACAGGCGCAGCCGGAGCTTCTCCCAGGCCGACGGCTTGCCCCCGGCGGCGCGGCGCGCGGCGAGCAAGGCGTGCACATTGCCCACCGGCTGGATCGCCGCAGGCGAAAACAGCTCGGGGCGTTGCGCGAACCATTGCGCCACCACCGAGTTGCCGAAGTCGCCCATGTGCACACGGCCCCAGCGCTTGGCCCGGCGGTAGATGTCCTTGCCCGCGTGAATGCGGGCCAGGTTCTTCGCCCGGTCCTTGTAGCGCGGCTTGTTGAGGTTCTGGTGCGAAAAGCGTTCGAGCTTGCGCTCGATCATGTCCATGCCGCCCAGGTAGCTGAAGTGCCAGCCGGCATCGCGCACCTCGACGGTCTCCACCGCCGCGCGCAAGCCCGCGTCGTTGCGGATGTCTTCAGCCTCGTGGGCGAGCGCGTAAGCCCCGTTGACCGCCACCGCCTTGCGCCAGAACGGCTCCGACACCATGAGGTAGTCGCAGTAGAAGTACAGCATCAGCAGCTCGAAGACCTGGACGGTGCCGGGTTCGACGAGGCCGATCAGCTCGGGCCGGATGATCTCGTCCACGTCGGCAATGATCACCACGTCGTGTTCGGCCGCGTCCTCGTAGCCCCGGCGCAGCGCGTTGCGCTGCACGCGCTCGCGGTCCCAGGCGGTCTGGCAGCTCGCGAAGACCTCGGGCCCCAGCGGGATGTAGCGGATCTTGGAGCGGGCCCAGGCGTAGCGCTCGGCGTCGAACTGCAAGGCCTTCGCGGTGCCGGCGAAGGTGAGCTCGGCCTCGACGATCACGAAGTGGTCCACGCGGTCCCACTGGGTGCGCAGGCGCAGTTCCAGGCAGTCTTCACCGTCGAAGGTGATGCAGTCGTAGACCTTGTACGGAGATGGCATGGGGTTCTGTCCGGGGAAACGTTCACGCGGCGCGATTCAGTCGCGCAGCCGCCAGCGCACCAGGCCCATCCAGCGCCCCGCCATGCGCGCCAGCAGGCGCGGCGACCAGGCGATCGCGCGCAGCGGCAGGGCCACGGTGGTGCCCAGCAGCACCGTCCAGCGCTGGCGCCGCGCCTTCGCGTGAGAGCGGTGCTTGGCGGTGTAGATGAGCTTGGACTGCGCGTGGTGGTAGCCGCGCAGGTACTCGCTCTTCCAGGGCGTCTTGCCCTTGACCGAGCCGCGCGCGCGGTGCACGGCGGCCACGGCCGGCCACACCACGATGGGCCGCTGCTGCTGGAACAGCCGCAGGCAGAGGTCGTCGTCTTCGTAGTACAGGAAAAAGCGTTCGTCGAAAAAGCCCACGCCCTCGAAGCGCGAGAGCCGGAACAGCATGGCCGCACCGACCACGAAGCCCACGCAGGCCGGCCCTTCGGCGCCGGGCCCGCGCGAGGCCCAGGCGGTGCTGGGCCAGCGGTAATTCACGTCGGGCCGCCCGGGCGCGCCTTCGAGTTGCGGCGCCACGATGGCGGCCTCGGGCATGTCATTGGCCACGCGCACCAGCTCGCGCAGGCCCTCGGGCGTGACCTCGCAATCGGGGTTGACCAGCAGCGCCAGCGGCGTGCGCGTGGCGGCCAGGGCGCGGTTGTTCGCGGCACCGAAACCCAGGTTGCGGCCGTGCTCCAGCACGGTGGCCTGCGGCCAGCGCGCGCGCGCCAGCGAGGGCGTGTCGTCGGTGCTGCCGTTGTCCGAGATCACCACGTGCGGGCAGTGCGCAAGCAGCGCATCCAGCGCGTCCAGGCAATGGGCGCTGTGGTACGTGACCAGGACCACCGTGACCTGGTCGAGCAGATCGCCTTGGCTCATCTCAATGCGCACTGGCACCCAGCACGGCGTCGGGCTTGGCCTGCTTGAGCAAGGCCAGCATGGTGGCCTCGATGCGGTGCAGCGCCTCGGTGGTCTGGCCCTCGAAGCGCAGCACCAGCACCGGCGTGGTGTTGGAGGCGCGGATCAGGCCGAAGCCGTCGGGCCAGTCCACGCGCACGCCGTCGATGGTCGAGAGCCTCGCCGGGGCGTCGAACTTCGCCAGGGCGACCAGCTTGTCGACCACCGCGTGCGGCTCGCCCTCGGCGCAGGCCACGTTGAGCTCGGGCGTGCTGTGGCTGGTGGGCAAGGCGTTGAGCACCGCGCTGGCGTCGGGGCTGCGGCTGAGGATTTCCAGCAGGCGCGCGCCGGCGTAGGTGCCGTCGTCGAAGCCGAACCAGCGCTCCTTGAAGAAGATGTGGCCGCTCATCTCACCGCCCAGCGGGCTGTCCAGCTCCTTCATGCGCGCCTTGATCAGCGAGTGGCCGGTCTTGTAGATGTGGGCCACGCCGCCGGCCGCCTCGATCGCCGGGGCCAGGCGCTGCGAGCACTTCACGTCGAACACGATGTCGCCGCCGGGCACGCGCGAGAGCACGTCCTGCGCGAACAGGATCATCTGGCGGTCCGGGTAGATGGTCTGGCCGTCCTTGGTGACGATGCCCAGGCGGTCGCCGTCGCCGTCGAAGGCCAGGCCGAGTTCGGCGTCGGTCTCGCGCAGCGTGCGGATCACGTCCTGCAGGTTCTCGGGCTTGCTCGGGTCCGGGTGGTGGTTGGGGAAGTTGCCGTCCACCTCGCTGTAGAGCTCGATCACCTCGCAGCCCAGCGCGCGGAAGATCGCCGGGGCCGAGGCGCCGGCCACGCCGTTGCCGCAGTCCACCACCAGCTTCATGGGCCGCGCGAGCTTCGCGTCGGACACGATGCGGGCCTGGTAGGCCGCCTGCACGTTGATCAGGCGCACCCGCCCGCCGTCGGCGCGGCGGTGCGTCTCGGCTTCCATGGTCTTGCGCAGGGCCTGGATGTCCTCGCCGTAGATGGCGCGGCCGGCCAGCACCATCTTGAAACCGTTGTAGTCCTTGGGGTTGTGGCTGCCCGTGACCTGGATACCGCTGGTGCACAGCGTGGCGGCGGCGAAGTACAGCATGGGCGTGGTCGCCAGGCCGATGTCGATCACGTCCACCCCGGCGGCCACCAGGCCGCGGATCAGCGCGGCGGAGAGCCCCGGGCCGCTCAGGCGGCCGTCGCGGCCCACCGCCACGGTCTTTTCACCCAGCTCCAGCGCCCGGGTGCCGAAGGCCAGGCCCAGGGCCTCGGCCACGCCTTCGTTCAGCGCGGTGGGGGTGACGCCCCGGATGTCGTAGGCCTTGAAGATGGACGCGGCAACTTGCATGGGGGTTTTTCCTCGTGACGGGCAAAACGGGCATTGTAGGAGGGGGGTCCCCATGATGCCGGAGGCACATGTCCGGAAACGACCAGTCAGGACGGTCCGAACGGCCTACCATGGCAGCCATGAACCGCTCCGACCGCATCGACGAAGACGCCTGCTACCGCGCGCTGTGCTCGCACGACGCGCGCTTCGACGGCCAGTTCTTCACCGCCGTGACCTCCACCGGCATCTACTGCCGGCCGGTGTGCCGCGTGCGCACGCCCCGGCGCGAGAACTGCCGCTTCTTCACGCACGCGGCACAGGCCGAACAGGCGGGTTTTCGGCCCTGCCTGCGCTGCCGCCCCGAGCTGGCGCCGCGCGAGCGGCACTGGTCGACCGAAGACGCCTCCACCATCCTCCTGCAACAGGCCACGCTGTGGCTGGACGACCCGCAACACTGGCCCGACGACAACGGCGGCGCGATGGGCGAGCGCCTGGCGGCCCGGCTGGGCGTGAGCGACCGGCACCTGCGGCGCGTGTTCGAGGACCGCCTGGGCGTCTCGCCGCTGCAGTACCTGCTCACGCGCAAGCTGCTCACGGCCAAGCAGCTGCTGGCCGACACCGACCTGCCGGTCACCCAGATCGCCCTGGCCAGCGGCTTCGCCAGCGTGCGCCGCTTCAACGCGGCCTTTCTGGCGCACTACCGGCTCAACCCCACCCAGCTACGGCGCGAAACGGCCCCCCGCGGCACCGGCCAGGGCACCATGGTGCGGCTGGGTTACCGGCCGCCGTACGACGTGGCGGCCACCCTGGGCTTCTTCCGCCAGCGCCTGATCGACGGCGTGGCCTTCGTCGACGAAGAGCGCCTGCAACTGGGGCAGACCCTGCGCATGGAGCTGGGCGGGCGCACCCACCAGGGCTGGATGGTGGCCGGTTTCGACGAGGCACGCTGCCAGCTCGAACTGCGGGTCAGCGACGACCTGCGCGAGGTCTTGCCCCAGGTGATCCACCGCCTGCGCGCCGCGCTCGACCTGGACGCCGACCCGACGGCGATCAACGCCGTGCTGCACGGCGCGTTCCCGGCCGGCGACGGCCTGCGGGTGCCCGGCGCGCTCGACGGCTTCGAGCTCGCGGTGCGCGCGGTGCTCGGCCAGCAGATCACCGTGGCCGCCGCGCGCACGCTGGCGCAGCGGCTGGTGAACCGTTTCGGCGAAGCCATCGAGACGCCGCACGCCGGCCTCTCCCGCCTGTTCCCCACGCCCGCCGCGCTGGCACGGGCCGAAGGCGATGGCCTGGGCGAACTCGGCATCGTGCGCCAGCGCCAGGCCGCCATCGTGGCCCTGGCGCGCGGCGTGGCCGAGCAAGGCCTGGTGCTCAACGGCAGCGCCGACGTGCCCGCCACCCTCACCGCCCTCAAGGCCATGCCGGGCATCGGCGACTGGACCGCCCAGTACATCGCCATGCGCGCCCTGCGCTGGCCCGACGCCTTCCCCGCCGGCGACGTGGCCCTGCACAAGGTCATGGGCGTGCGCGAAAGCAAACACCCGGCCCGCGAGGCCGAAGCCGCCTCCCTGGCCTGGAAACCCTGGCGCAGCTACGCCGTCGTGCGCGCCTGGTCGGCCGGCCACGTCGTCTCATCCACAGGAGCATCCGAATGAAACACGATCCCCTCACCGTCTTCACCACCTGGCAAGGCCCGCTGGGCGCCATGACGCTGGCCGCCACACCGCGCGGCCTGAGCGGCGTCTGGTTCGATGGCCAGCGCCACGGCCCGGACAGCTCGGCCTGGCGCCGCGACCCCGAGCACCCGGTGCTGCGCCAGGCCATCGAACAGCTCACGCAGTACTTCGCCGGGCAGCGCCTGCAGTTCGAGCTGCCGCTGGACCTGAGCATGGGCACGCCCTTCCAGCAACAGGTGTGGCAGGCCTTGCTGGGCATCGCGCCCGGCGCCACCACCAGCTACGGGCGCCTGAGCGCGGCGATCGGCAAACCGGCCGCGGTGCGCGCGCTGGGGGCGGCGGTCGGCCGCAACCCGGTGAGCGTGGTGGTGCCCTGCCACCGCGTGCTGGGCACCGACGGCTCGCTCACCGGCTACGCGGGCGGGCTGGAGCGAAAAACCGCGCTGCTCTCGCTCGAAGGCGCCGCCAGCGCGTGAAGCGGCGCGACGAACGGCATTGTGCCGTTCCACTCATCAATCCACGCTCCATCCGGCATCAATCGCGTGCCGGCACGCCCGGGGCGCCATGCATACTTTGACGCCATGAGCCCCACCCTCGCCCTGGAATTCCTGCTGCTGGCCGCCCTGTGGGGTGCCTCTTTCCTGTTCATGCGCCTGGGCGGCGCCGAATTCGGCCCCCTGCCCACGGCCGGCCTGCGCGTCGCGCTCGCCGCCCTCTTCCTGCTGCCGGTGTTCCTGATCAAGGGCGTCTGGGCCGACTTCCGTGCGCGCGCCAAACTGATCCTGTTCGTCGGCCTGCTCAACTCGGGCATTCCCTTTGCGCTGTTCGCCTACGCGGTGCTGCACATCCCCACCGGGCTGACCTCCATCCTCAACGCCACCGTGCCGCTGTCGGGCGCGCTGGTGGCCTGGCTCTGGCTCAAGGACCGGCCGGGCGGCTCGCGCATGCTGGGCCTGGCGATCGGCTTCGCCGGCGTCACGCTGCTGGTGATCGGCAAGTCCGGCTTCAGCGCCACCGGCGTGGTGAGCGACGGCCCCGTCGCGAAAACGCTGGTCGCCATGGGCGCCTGCCTGCTGGCCACCCTGTTCTACGGCATCGCCGCGAGCTTCACCAAGCGCTACCTCACGGGCGCCCACCCCCTGGCCACCGCCACCGGCAGCCAGATCGGCGCGGCCCTGGGCCTGGCCATTCCCACCCTGTTGCTGTGGCCCAGCCAGCCGGTGAGCAGCACCGCCTGGGGCGCGGTGGCCGCCGTGGCGCTGCTGTGCACGGCCATCGCCTACATCCTGTTCTTCCACCTCATCGAGAAGGCCGGCCCGAGCCGCGCCCTGACGGTGACCTTCCTGGTGCCGGTGTTCGCGCTGGTCTACGGCTCGGTGTTCCTCAACGAGGTCATCACGCCCTGGATGATCGGCTGCGGCGTCGTCATCGTCTGCGGCACGGCCCTGTCCACCGGGCTGGTGCGGTTGGGCTGGCTGGAACGCGCGGCCTGAGGCCGGCCCTACTTCGCGGCGGAAGCGCGCGCCCGGGGCTTGCCCGACGAGGGCGAGCCGGGCAGCGACAGCGCCACTTCCTCGATGTAGCCGGCGAGCACCTGGGCCTCCTCGCTGAGCGGGCGGATGGCCGAGCGGTAGATCTCCGTCCCGAGCTCGATGCGGGGCCGGAAGGGCCGCGTGACGATGTCCGGGAAGATGCCGGTGGACAGCAGCATGGGGTTGATCAGCCCGATGCCCACGTTCTGCTGCACCAGCGCGCACACCCCCATCGAGGTGCTGGCGACGGTGCCGTGGCCGACCAGCACGCCGGCCTCCTGCAGCGTGGCGCGCACCAGGATGGAGGTGGGCGATTCCTCGGGCAGCGCGATCACCTCGGTGTCCACCAGGTCCTCGGGCCGCACCAGCGCCTTGGCCACCAGCGGGTGGCGCCGGTGCATGGCCACCACCAGCAGGTCCTCCGAGATGGTGTGCCGCTCGCACAACTCAACGGCGCTGATGGTGTTGGGCGCGGGCGGGTTGGTGACGCCCAGATCCACCTCGTGGTGAGCGACCTGGCGCAGCACCTCCGGCGGCCCCTCCACCCGCACCCGCACCTTGACCTGGGGGTGCGTGAGCTTGAAGCGCTGGATCGCGCCCGGCAGGATGGCGATCAGGGGCGGCGCGTGCGCCGCCACCGTCACCGTGCGGTTCGAGGCCTGGTCCAGCGTGGCGGCCTCGGCCAGCGCCCAGGCCAAATGGTTGGCCGCCTGCTCGGCGCGCGGCAGCAGGCGGCGGGCGGCGGCGGTGGGTTCGAGCCGGCCACCCTGGCGCGTGAACAGCTCGACGCCAATTTCCCGCTCCATCAGGCCCAGGGTCTTGCTCACAGCGGCCTTGGAGATGCCGAGCTTGAGCGCCGCCTCGCCCAGCCCGCGGCTGCGCATCACGGCGGTGAAGATCTGGAAGTGGCGGCCGTTGAGGAGCGAGGAGACGGTCATGGTGATCCGGGGGTGGGGGAGGCGAAAATCGTCAACCGGAGGTTAACAAGAAAGGCGCTTGAAGCGCCGACCCTCTCCCTAGAATTTCTTCACATCCCCTCATCCTCCACCCTCCAGACCAAGGTAATTCCCGTGATCCGCAAGCTGCTCCCCGCCCTGATCGTTTCGGTGCTCGCGCCCTGCGCCGTGGCCCAGTCGTTTCCCTCCAAACCAGTGACCATCGTGGTCTCGGTGCCGGCCGGCGGCACCATCGACGCCATTGCGCGCATGGTGGCCAAGGACATGGGCGAGGCCCTGGGCCAGCCGGTGGTGATCGACAACCGCGCGGGCGCCAACGGCAACATCGCCGCCGAGTTCGTGCGCCGCGCGCCGGCCGACGGCCACACGCTGCTGATGCTGGCCTCCAGCACGCTGACGCTGGGCCCCTACGTGATGGACAAGGTGCCCTTCGACCCGATCAAGGATTTCGCGCCCGTGGCCATGACGGCCGGCCTCAACATGGCGCTACTGGCGCACCCCAAGGTGGGCGTGAGCGACGTCAAGGGCCTGGTCGAGAAGATGAAGGCCAACCCCGGCAAGCTGAACTACTCCTCCACCGGCAACGGCTCCTTCCCCCACGTGGCGGGCGCCCTGCTGAACCTGGAAACCGACACCCAGGCCGAACACCTCGCCTACAAGGGCCTGGCCCCCTCGATCCAGGACCTGCTGGCCGGCGTGGTGGACTTCACCTTCGACTCCGGCAGCGCCATCCACGTGAAGGCCGGCAAGCTCAAGGCCCTCGCCGTGATCGGCCCCAAGCGCGCCGCCGCCCTGCCCGACGTGCCGACCTTCCGTGAAGTGGGCCTGCCCGAGCTGGAAAAGATCAGCGGCTGGCACGGCGTGTTTGCCCCCGCCGGCACGCCGGACGACGTGATCCGCCGCCTCAACGCCGAGATCAACAAGAGCCTGAAGAAGCCCGCCTCCATCGAGCGCGTGCAGGCCATGGGTTTCGAGAGCGTCACCACCACCCCGGCCGAGCTGGGCAACGTGCTGCGCAAGGACCACAAGACCTATGGTGAGCTGATCACGCGCACCAAGATCACCATCAACTGATCGCCCGGGGGCGCGCCGCCCCCTCTCCCCTCGCCTGTGAACGACATCGCCCGATCGAGGGCGAGGGGCCTTGCTTCGCCTTCCCTTTCCCGCTCCATGCCCGCCTTCCAATTCGAAACCCCGCCGCGCATCGTCTGTGAACGCGGTGCGGCCCTGCGGCTCGCCCCGCTCCTGCGCGGCGCCCGGCACGCCTTTGTCGTCACGGACGCCGGCCTGGTCCGCGCGGGCCTGATCGACGCCCCCGTCGCCGCGCTGCGCGAGGCCGGGCTGCGCGTGACGGTGCACGACAAGGTCGAAGCCGACCCGCCCGAGCACGTGGTGCTATCCGCGGTGGACGCGGCCCGCGCTGCCGGGGCCGACGCCGTCATCGGCCTGGGCGGCGGCAGCTCGCTGGACACCGCCAAACTGGTCGCGCTGCTCGCGGCCAGTCCACAGCCATTGGCCGACATCTATGGGCCGCAACGCGCCACCGGGCCGCGCCTGCCGCTGATTCAGATGCCGACCACGGCCGGCACGGGCTCCGAAGCCACACCCACCTCGGTGGTCTCCACCCCGGACCACCAGAAGCGCGGCGTCATCAGCTCGCTGCTGTTCCCCGACGTGGCGGTGCTCGACGCCGAGCTGACCCTGGCCCTGCCGCCCGCCCCCACCGCGATGACCGGCGTCGATGCCATGGTGCACGCCATCGAGGCCTACACCACCCGCCACCTGAAGAACCCCATTTCCGACGCGCTGGCGCTGCGCGCGCTCCAGCTGCTCGACCGCCACCTCGGGCGCGCGATCGCCCAGGGCGACGACATCGACGCCCGCGAGGGCATGCTGCTGGGCTCCCTGCTGGCCGGCATGGCCTTCGCCAACGCGCCGGTGGCCGCGATCCATGCCCTGGCCCACCCGCTGGGCAGCCACTTCCACGTGCCCCACGGCCTGGCCAACGCCCTGGTCATGGCGCCGGTGCTGCGCTTCAACCTGCCCGTGGCCGGCCCGCTCTACGCCGAGCTCGCACGGGCGCTCGACCCGTCGCTGCACGGCACGGGGGATGACGCGGCGGCCGAGGCCTTCATCGCCCGGATGGCCCGGCACCTCGCCCAGGCCCCGATCCCGCAGCGCCTGCGCGACGTGGGCATCGCCGCCAACGACCTGCCCACGCTGGCCGAGGCCGCCATGGGCGTGCAACGGCTGCTCGCCAACAACCCGCGCGAGCTGACCCAGATCGACGCCCTCGTCCTCTACACCCAGGCTCACTGACCCTCATGACCGACCCACTGCAAAGCTATTTCGCGGGCCAATGGCGCGACGCCTCGGGCCCGGAATACACCACCGAATACCCGCACGACGGCAGCACCGTCGCCCGC